>JAHDHV010000069.1 GCA_020631155.1 Bacteroidota bacterium
ACTAAAAAGCAAATAATTATGAGACATAGTTCAAAATTTAACTGGCTACTACTGCTGTTATTCGTGACAGGAAGTGTGCTTATTTCTTCTTGTGGCGGTGGTAAAAAAGCACAAACTACCGCTAAAAAAACGGAAACTAAAACAAAAAAAACCGTAAAAGACAAAACCAAAAAGGTAACAGATAAGGCAAAAGCAGCGGTTGACAAAACAGCTAAAACGGATACGACCGCTAAAGACCCTTCCATTGACACTTCTGAGCAAGATGCTTTCTTGATTGAAGATAAAGACAAATGGGGGCCTGATAGCTTGGAGACAGTGAAAAATTACTCCTTATACCGAGAGTTTTTCAAGCAAGGTGCTTACGAAGATGCCTTCCCTTACTGGCGATATATCTACAAAAACGCGCCTTCTGCTCGTAAAACGCCATTGATGAACGGGGAACAGATGTATAAATCTTTGTTAGACGATCAGATTGAAGCAGCAGTTTGTGGTGATGGTACAGAAAAGCCAATTGAAGGTGGTAAAGTGAAAAAATCGCTATGTAAGCGCAAAGCCAATGGTGGGTTTAAAGAGTGGAAACTTAAAGACCCTACTTATTTTAACGCTGTATTTGATACCCTTCTAAATATTTACAAAATTAGAGAAACTTACTTTGGCGAACAAGGCTATCTAACCACCAAAAAAGCGCGTTTATATGATAAGTACAAACCTGCTGAAGATACCAAAATTAAAGAGCTTCGCAAATTGGCTATTGACCAAGAAGCGGAAGACGCTGCTTATGATATAGTTTACGCTCACTTTAATGATGAGCTTAAAAAACTAAAAACAGAGGAAGCAAAAGCTGGCGACATTTTGGCACTATATGACGATCAATTATTGCCTGTTTTAGATTATAATGCGGATACTGCGAATAATAAATATGCAGATAAATATGTGAAATACCGCGATAAGATGAATAAAAAGGTGGAATTGTTGAGAAAAGCACAAGCAGAGGAAGATAGTATTCAGATGGTATACGAAATGAAAAAACAAGCAAGTGAAGCGAATCAAGAGGAGTATGCCAAAGCAATGGAAGCGCAAAAAGAATACGAAGCAGAAAAAGCGAAATATGATGCTGTACAAGCAGAATACCAAGAAGCACAAGCCAAAATTACTGCTTTTGAGGATGCTAAAAATAAATTAGCAGAATATGAAAAAGAAAAAGAGGAATATGCTAAAAAATCGGCAGAACGAGAGGCTCAAATAAAAGCGAAACAGGAAAAAGCAAAAGAAATGGCTAAAAAAGCGGCAGAAATGCAGGCAAATGCATCGCAAAATGAAGCTGCACGTAAAGCATATGAAGCATATCAAAAAGAAAAGGCTGATTACGAAGCAAAGGTTCAGGCTGACCAAGCTAAATGGCAGGCAGAACAAGCTAAAAGAGCTGCCGATCAAGCTGCTTATAAACAGCGAGTGGAACAGCAACAAAAAGATTATGAAGCTGCTGTAAAAGCCTCTAAAGAACAAGCTGCTGCTATTGCTGCCGCTCAAACAAGAATTAAAACCATCAAGAAAGTCATTGCTGCTGCTCCTGCCCCTTCCGCTTCTGCCGATTTAGGTAATGTACGTGTAACCGCAACAGACTGTGCAAGTGCCAAAGAAATTTATGGCACTAAATTCAACTCCAATCCGAGTGATGTAGGCAACCTTAAACGCTTGTATTCTAGTATGCAGCGTTATGGTTGTAAGAGTGACCCATTGTATATGAAATCCTTGATGAAATTAGCAGAATTAGAACCTACTGCTTCTCGCCTTCGTTTGATTGCTACCAATTATGAAAAGCAAAAAAGCTATGGGAAAGCAATTTCTTACTACGAAAAATCTTTATCGAAAGAAACAGATAATACCAAAAAAGGAAAGGTTCACTATCGTTTAGCTAAAATTAATCAAGTAAAAGGGAGCTACTCAAAAGCACGCAGCCATGCTCAAAAAGCAGCAAAAATGCGTCCGGGTTGGGGTAAACCTTATATGTTGATTGGTAACTTATACGCTGCTAGTGCCAAACAATTAAGCGGTGATGGCTTAGGCGGTCGTTCTGTTTACTGGGCTGCGGTAGATATGTACGCAAGAGCAAAAAGTATTGACCCTTCTGTAGCTGGTAGTGCAGATTCAAAAATTGGCAAATATACAAGTGCCTTCCCTGATAAAGAAACTGTTTTCTTCAAAGGCTTGAAAAAAGGACAAAGCTTTAAAGTTGGTGGCTGGATCGGCCAAACAACAAAGGTTAGATTCTAAGTTGGAGACAGGAGATTTGAGACGTGAGATTTGAGACTGGAAAATTGTGATAGTCTATTTATTATCAAAGTCTTAAATAATCTTTTTTTCTCGAAAAATATTTAAAATTTAATGCCTATACTTTGGTTAGTGATGCCAGAGTATGGGCATTTTTTTTTAATCACTACATTAATTTAACTGTTGATTAGTAACCGATTTTTGCTTTCAAATAACTTCCACATCATAAATTTAATGCAACATTGTTGCATTAAAGAAATAAATAGCTTACATTTGCAACATTGTTGCATTTACACTATTTAGATGAAGGTAATAACACTTAATTCAGATACTATTGGAATAATAACAAGCACTCTATGTTTGATACATTGCATAGTCACGCCATTTTTATTTTTGGCAAAAGCTTGCTCAATTAGTTGTTGTACGGATGCTCCTATATGGTGGCAGCTCATTGATTTTATATTCATTGTAATATCATTTGCTGCCATCTTTTTTGCTACAAAAAATTCAAGCAAAAGTTGGATCCAAATTGCTCTTTGGAGTGCTTGGTTTATTTTGTTATTTACCATCCTTAATGAAACTATTCAAACAAATTTACTACCTGCTAAATTTGTTTACATTCCTGCTATTGCAATAGTAATACTGCATTTATATAATCAAAAATATTGTAAGTGTTCAGAAACAAATTGCTGTGTAAAATAAGTGCCAAGCACTATTTAATTGTGCAAAATTTTGTTCTAAAGCATTAAATTTCATTGCACTAATAAAAAAAGAATCCTATTTAATTTTTCTTAAGAACTTAAAAATGGAAGAAAAAATCATTAAGCAATTTGAGCGTATAGGCAATAACCATATCTCTACAAGCGTAGAAACACCTTTGCGAGAGGATGCTTTTATTAAATCTGATGAGGCAAAAATTGAAAATATTCAGAAATATTTTCACAAAATAATGGAGGAACTAGGTTTAGATTTAACCGATGAAAGTTTATCTGGAACACCTTATCGGGTAGCTAAAATGTATGTTAAGGAGCTTTTTTATGGATTAAATCCAAAAAACAAACCCAAACTCTCCACATTTGAAAATAAATATGGCTATCGCAAGATGTTGGTCGAACAAGATATTACCATTGATTCTGCTTGTGAACATCATTTTTTACCCATTACAGGCTTTGCTCATGTTGCTTACATTCCTGAAGATACAGTCATTGGATTATCTAAAATCAATCGTTTGGTTAACTATTATGCCCACAGACCACAAGTTCAAGAAAGATTATGTCGCCAAATTATTCGAGACTTGCAACAGACTTTGAAGACGGAGAGTGTAATTGTTATGCTTGTTACTAAGCATCTATGTGTTTCAACTAGAGGAATAAAAGATAAATCTAGCTATACAACCACTATTGAATTTGGAGGTGAATTTAATAATGTGGAAAAAAGAAACGATTTTTTTAACTATTTAAAATTAATAAATCTGTTTGATATTGATAGCTATTAGAGCACACAAAAACAACAATGGTAATGTCCTCTAAGTAGTCTATCATTAAAAACACAAATATAAAGTGTAAGAAGATTTAAGACACAAGGTTAGAAGTATCTCATTCATTAAGTCTTGAATAATTTTTTTTCTTGGAGAGTGTTTAGTATTGATTTTTTAGTAATGCCTATACTTTGGTTAGTGATGCCAGAGTATGGGCATTTTTTTATTGAATTGCTTACTATCACATAACTATATATGAAATATTTTTTAAAGTAAAAAACCTAATCTAAATGATATTATAGGTGGAAAATTAGGCAGTGAGTTAATTATCTCAAGTATTATGTCTAGGTAGGTACTTATCTCACCAAATAATACATCCCCAAACCAATCAAAAAAGTCAATCCTGCCATGAGTGCCGTAATCGGTGCATTGACCAATAAATACCCCAAAATCAATAGATTGATGAGCAAGTATATCCCTGGTATCAACGGGTAAAACCATTTGCCAAATGGAAAAACGAGATCACTTTGTCGCTGTTTCATAACAAACAACCCTAATACGGCTGATGAGCCAAAAATGCCAATGATAAAACCTGCATAGGTAATGATGGCTTCAAAAGTTGCAGTTAATACTAACATGGAGGCTAAAGCTGCTAACAATAAAACGGCAACATAAGGCGCGCCTTTCGCATTGCTTGTGGCTAAAAAACGTAATTTTACATAATCCTCCGCTATCACTTTCAGCACCCTAGAGCCTGTCACAATCATCGAGCTCAATGCCGAAATCAAACCGATGGCGATGGTTGCACTCATCACCAAACCACCTGTTTTGCCAAATACATGGGTCGCTGCTATCTGCCCCACTTCTATTTGTCCGCGCATCGCATCCATTGGCGCAGCGTATAAAAAGGCGAAGTTTAACAACAAATACAAGACCATCACAATGCCTGTTCCTAACAGTATGGATAGCGGAATATTGCGCTTGGGATTTTGCACTTCATCAAAAATATAGACGCTGGCGTTCCAGCCTGTATAGGAGTAAGTGACATAAACGGAAGATACCACAAACGCACTACTTGTCATTACCGAAATATCTGACCATTGAGGGAGCAAGCGAATGGGTTGTGCTGGGTTGGCATACAGCAAAATACCTGCGATAAACAGGATGATTAAGCCTATTTTTAATAAGGTAGACCAATAGTGAAAATTGCCCCCTTTTCGCACATCAAAGGTGTGTATGATGGCTACAGTAATGATGCTTAATAGTGATAATAATAAAACTGGAATGGGCAATAAGGGTGCAGCGTATTTGCCAAATGCCATGCCTACAGCTGCAATGGGTGTAGCAAAACCGACAATAATGGTGATAAATCCTGCTATAAACCCAACTGTTGAACCGTAAATTTGGGTTAAATAGTGGTATTCACCACCAGAGCGCGGTAGTTGTGCTGCCAATGCGACATAACTCAATGCGCCGCAAAAAGAAACGATTCCGCCAATTACCCATAACATTAAAATGGCAAAGGTTGAGCTAACGCCTTCTAACTGATAGCCCAAAGAGGTAAATACGCCTGTCCCTATCATATTGGCTATAACAAAAGCTGTGCTTGTTTTCAGATCAAATGATTTCATAATGTTAAAGGTAGGCTATTTTTTTCATTTTATCTGATTGCTTAATTGGAAATTTCCTAGAAGCAGTGCTTTGTTATGGATGCAACCTTACATAAAAAAAACGCTATCTATCTAATGCTTTTCACAACCAAATACCATGTTTATGATGCGTTTTGTTTTACCAATTCTCTTGTTATTATTAAGTTCATTGAACAGTTGCCAAAAAACAGATGAAGTAATGATAGAAGGGGTACAGTCCGTTGATTTGCCTAAACGATGTTTCAATATTTCTGAAACACAAATCGTAATTGACGATAGCACCGCTTATGTTGAGCATATTTTGGATAAAAAAATAGCGAATGATAGCTGTAATGGCTACGAATCACCAAGCATTGATTTTTCGGAAAATACCCTTTTGGGGCAACTTTCTGATGCGGTAGGCTGTAGTCTTTCTTACACCAGAGAAGTATTTGCCAATTCACAAGACCATACCTATACCTACAAAGTTATTGTAAGTATTACAGATAATTCCAACTGCGAAACCACCCAACAAACTCATATGAACTGGATTAGTCTACCCAAAGTTCCTGATAATTACGAGGTGCTTTTTGAAGTGGTTTATGAAAGTAATCCATAATCTGATAGAGACAATTCATGAATTGTCTTTACATGAATTGTGTCTCCACAAAACTCACAAAACAGGAATACGAATCGTTACTCTTGTTCCATTCGGCAGGTGTTTATCATCGCGTAAATCAATGATTTGTACTCGGATGGGGCGTTTCATCATTTGATTTAAAATATCCAAACGCTCTTTTGGGTTCGTTGTGCCAATGCCTTTATGTGCCGCCTCTGGGCGTTGACTTTTTAGCAAACTCGCTTCCCTACGGCCAATGCCATTGTCCTCAATTTTGCAAATCAACAGATCATCTATTTGCCCAAAATGAATGGACAATAAACGTTCTCCTTCTTTTTTTTGCAATAAACCATGTCGAAGGGCATTCTCCACGTAAGGCTGAATGAGCATCGGCGGAATATTTACCTCGTCAATTTCCACATCAGGCGCAGTATGGAGTTCATACTCAAATTTACCCTTAAACCGTAAAGATTCAATTTGCAAATACAGGTCTAAATATTCCAACTCATCTTCTAGCGGAATACTCGCTTTTTGCGAACTATCCAAAACTTTGCGAATCAATTGGGCAAAAACGGATAGATACAAATTGGCAGAACGTTTATCATTTTCCGTAATAAAATATTGAATAGAATTGAGGGAATTGAAAATAAAATGCGGATTCATTTGTGCACGTAAAGCCATCTGCTCCGAAGCCATCATTCGCCTTTGCAATTCGCCACGCTCTTTAAAATAACGGATGATCCAATAAACCACAAATATCAAACTAATCGCCCCAAGCAATGCCATTCCAATTAAAAACCACCATGTTTTCCAAAATGGCAAGGCAATACGAAAAGTCAAGGCCTGTGCTTGATGACTAAGCACACCATCTTTATCCATAGCAGCCACCTCAAAACGATAATCTCCCGATGGCAATGTCGGATATTGTACAGTTGGAATATGGGTCATAATCCAAGCCGTATCAATGCCTATCATTTTGTACTGATAACGCAATTTGCCTGCCGATTGATAAGACAGTCCCTGAAAATCTATTTTTATATTGTTTTGATAATGTGCTAGTTCGTATTCTTTTTGAATGGCCGTATCCGTATAAGCTATTTGCACATTGCGAATGTAAATAGGTGGTGCGATAGACTGTTGCTCCATTGTTGAAGGGCGAAAAAATGCCAAACCTTTCAGAGTAGCTACCCATACCGAATCACCATTCACCCACACATCATTCACATGATTAGAAGGTAGCCCATCCAAATGAGTGAAAGTCTTTATTTGTAAGCCCTCTTGTTGTATGTTATCTAGTTGTAAACGATTTAGCCCCTTATTGGTAGCTATCCAAGCCGTATTTTTTTTATCTATAAAAATAGCATGAACCGTATTACTACTCAAGCCGTGTATTTGCTGAATTGCCAACCAACGATCCTCTTTCAAAATAAAAACCCCATATCCACTTGTAGCTATCCACAATCGGTTTAGGTTATCTATTGCCAAGTCGGTGATGTTATTAAAGAGTGAACGTCCCCTTTTATGCCAAAAAAATAGGGTATCCTGCCCTTTATCCCGATGGTACAAACCCGTCATTGTTCCAACCCAAAGCCGACTGTTGCGGTCTTGACAAAGGCTACTCACCTGATTTAAAGCCAAGGTATCCACCACATTCCCCTCGTAGGTATCCAACAGTACAGGATAGCGATACTTGCCCACCCAAATCAAATTGGTATCCACCTCTAGCAGCGATTTTACCGCCGTTACATCCAGCAATACCCAATTTCCCGAACTATCTACAACATGCAGTCCCTCATCCGTTCCTAGCCACTTATTTTGCTGATAATCAAGCAATATGGCATTCACTCGATTGTAATTATTGCCAGATAATTCTTGGCTAAAATGTCGTATATTGCCACCATCATCTATCTTTGAAATACTCGCTTTACTGCTTCCCACCCAAATATTCCCCACCGAATCTTGGATAACTGATTGTACATCATTATTGGGAAAAGAATAGCTTTGTACATTTTTATTGGTCAGTAAAAAAACGCCTTCATCAAGGGTTGCAAACCAGTAATTTCCTTCCTGATCTTTTAAAATGGCAGTAATGATTTTTTTGGGTAAAAATTGTTGTACTTGAATGGCTTCACTTTGATAATTTTGACAGAAAAAAGCTCCCGCACCCCAAGTCCCTAACCACATGTTGGTTTCATCCTCATCCAATTGGCAACTAATGGCTTGTCTAAAATACTTTTTTTGATTAGGTAAAATATTTTGCCCTAAAGAGTCGCTGTACAACAATAAGGAGGTCTTAAAATCAATGATGATGTCGCCACTTTGGGCTAAAGGAGAGTTAGGGCTTAAATTTTGGGAAAAAGAAAGCGGATACAATTTTTCTTCATGGATAAATGCTAAAGTATCAGGTGGTTTGAGTAGATACAATCGCTCTTTTACCAAATCCTCTTTAATGTCCCAAATATGGTTATCAGGTAAACCTTGTGCTGTGGAGTAATTTGTAAAAGTTTGCCCATCAAAACGGCTGACACCCATAGATGTAGCCAGCCAAATAAAGCCTTTTTGGTCTTGAATAATGTTGTAAATCTGCATACTCGGAAGCCCATCTTCCAAAGTATAATGGAGGTAGGTCGGTTCTTGGGCAAAACTTTTTTTTGGCAAAAAGAAAAGGCAACAAACCAATAGACAACAGCAAATGATGTGTGATTTCAACATTGTAAAAATGTAATGTATCCTATAACAACGATTTGTAGTGACACAAAATTTTGTGTCTCTACGAGAGAAATAAATCCACATCACAACAACTGCCCTACTGCTTTAAATCTTTCAAAAACATTTGCCGTATGTGGTGCATCCCCGTCCAATTCTTCTGTTAAATCTTGGCCTGCCCAATGCTCATAATGCTGTCCCTTTCGCCACAATCTGCTGTCCGTAACTTCGTAGATAATCCCTTGATAGGCGACCCATATTTCTGTTCTATCCTGCCCATTTCGCAAAGCCAATTGAAAACGGCTATACTCTGGCAATTTTTCTTTTTTCATATTTACAAACAATACATTATACATAGAGCATAACACAATCTCATATCTCAAGTCTCAAGTCTCTCCTACTAGCTTTTCGCGCCTTTAAAATGGTCGCTTTTTTGTTTAAATAATACATTAAAAGTCGTTAATGAACCATAAATACGAGTGATGTATTGTTGCAAATTCACCTTTTCCTCATCAGTCATTGAACTGCTGTTGATGCGTTGCTCCATAACGCGCAAGCGGTCTCGCACCATTACAATTTTATGGAAAAAAACGTCAATCGGAATCGTTTTAGATTTCAAATCGGTATTACCGGGCTGTAAAATCAAAGCACCTCCTTCCCATTTATTATGCAAATCAATCACCTCTTGCGCGCCTCCCCATTTTTGCAAAATTTTTATCAAACTACGCTCTACATCTTTCATAGAAACCGTATTCGGATCAGGCTCTACCGCTTCAATAATCGTCAATTCATTGCTATGTGGGATTTCCATATTACCATACTGTATAAAGGTCACGCGGTAAGTATCCGCCAAAGTATTTGTGATCACCCCAACACCATAATCGTTGTGTTTAATTCGAGAACCGATTCCTAATAACTGTTTTGTCATGTTTCTAATGTCTGTGTTTTTTAATATTTAATTAAGATAAAGATAAATAAAAAAGCTGATTGTTAATGCTTTAGCAAAAATGGTATATTTCATTTTCTTCCTAACACTTTATTTCTAAAATTGCTATTTAGCCTTTTGGCTCTTTAGCTGTTAGAAATTAGCGACTAGAAATTAGTTAAAACAAATCACTTTTTAATTTTTAAAATATATATAAAATTTTAACTTTCATAGTATTGTGACGACTAAAGCCTTCGTTACAGAAAACATCCAAAAAGAAATCAATCAGTAAAAAACGTCTCAAAACGAATCACTAATCTACTAATCACGAATCCACGAACTGTCAAAGTAAACGCAAACTGTTAGGTGGAAAAACTTGATATTTGAAACATACCGCAAAAATCAACCAATAAGTAACTCCTATTTTAACAATATGTTAAGTTAAAAGGTTTTTTCAAAGGCTATCTTGATTCAAGAAAACAAAAAAGGGAATGACTGAGTAGCCATTCCCTTTTTTTGTAATACGGAAATAATCAATTTAACTTTTAAAAATAATTTAGTTTCGTCTTTTTTGCGCTCTGCGAATTTGTTTTTCCAATCGCTTTTGCTTCAATTTTAAACGCTTCGATTTAGTAGACCCCAAACCTAAATAATCATAAGAAGTTAAGTATTGGTCTAAAGCCTTTCTCAAATTCTCTGCTCCTTTACTAGCAGCTGCCTGCCCCGTTGCATTTGTTCTTTGACCAGTTGTATTGGTTTTAGTTCCCCAGCCACCTTGATTCGTTCTTTGTCCAGTTGTAGCCTGACCGTAGCGACCTTGAGTAGACTGTCCTGTATTCGTTCTTTGTCCAGTTGTAGCCTGACCGTAGCGACCTTGAGTAGACTGTCCTGTATTCGTTCTTTGTCCAGTTGTAGCTTGTCCTGTATTCGTTCTTTGTCCAGTATAAGGCTTGTTTTGTCTAGTAGTTCCTGTGCGGTTTTGATTAGTAGCACTATTATTAGACCAAGAACCACTTTGGTTAGTTCTCCAACCTGTTCCTCCTGTATTAGTGTTATTATTTTGCTTGTAATAGTTTTGATTAGTGTTTCTATTATAGGCGGTCGAACCTGTTGTACTACCTTGATTATCTAAGGTATATCGCTTTTTACTTCTCAAACGATTGGCACTATAACTATTACTACCAGAATGTGTCGTAGTTCCACTATGATATGGTCTAGTTGTTGTGGTACCTGCATAACTACCAGAATTATATGGACGTGTTGTTGTGGTACTACCTACACCATACCCCTGTCTAGTTGTTGTGGTACCTGTATAACTACCAGAATTATACGGGCGTGTTGTTGTAGTACTACCTACACCATAATTAGAGCTAGGTCTAGTTGTTGTAGTACCTGTATAAGTACCAGAATTATACGGGCGTGTTGTTGTGGTGCTACCTACGCCATAATTAGAGCTAGGTCTAGTTGTTGTGGTACCTGCATAGCTACCAGAATTATATGGACGTGTTGTTGTGGTGCTACCTACACCATAACTAGAGCTAGAACTAGGGCTAGTTGTTCTACTGGTATAAGTACCAGTGCTATAAGTTGGTGCTGGGCTGGTATAAACATCAGAATTGTAAACAGGAGTAGTAGCTGCCACACTGCTTGAACTTCTAGTAACACTTGTAATACTACTTGTTGGGTCTTCGTAAGAATCTGAAATACCGTAACTTACTTTTGTACCCGGAATTGTTTTTTTCCAACCTGTATCCAACGATTTTCTATAAGCAACACTGGATGTACTACTTGATGTAGTTATTGTGCTGCTTCGGTAAGTAGGCGTTGAGCTACTGCGGTAAGTAGGTGTTGAACTGCGAATAGTACTGGGAACTCGATTACTCCTAGAAGAATAAGCAGGATAATTAGAGCGAATTGGTGTATTACTTGCCACTGTGCTACTTGATGGTGCTTTGGATGAGGTACCTACATAACCAGTGCTAGGCGTTGGCGTTGCAGCCTTAGCAGGTGCTTTAGAAGCAGTTGTAGGTGAAGTAGCTGCAGGTGCGGTCGCTGCTGCATAACCGGGTGGCAACGTATAATAAACAGGTTGCGGTGCAGGATAATATACAGGAGTAGGATAATATGCGGGTGCATAATAAGGTGGTGGCGGCGGTGCGGTCGCTACATATGGAGGCGCAGCATAAGGACTTGGAGCGGTCACCTGTGGTGTAGGTGCTGGAGCAGGCACAGGCATTGTAACAGGTGCTGGCTTTGGTTTAGCAGCAACTACAGGAGGAGTAGGTGGCGCAACTGGCACAGGTGTCGGTGTTGGTGTTGGTGTTGGTGTTTTGGGAACTGTTTTATTTACAACATAAGTAGGCTGTTGCTCAACAACTTGTTGTGTATTGGCTACATTTGTTGCATTATTATTCATTCGCATCACTACATCATTCACCTCATAAGGAGCCATCACTCGTGTTCTGATACCATTTTCATAAACCACCACAAATGCATCTCCATATCCATCATTTCTCAATTTAAACAAAGCATCTACCGCTTTCATATCCGTACCATAATCTCCAACCAAAATACGTTGCACATCTGTATTGGTAGATTCTTTCAATACTTTACCATAGCGTGAGGCATCGTAAAAATTAGACATTTTAGGTTGCTTAAATGCGCCAACTTGTACCCGATAAGAAATACCAACAGGTGCATAAACGTTTGTTTTAGAAGCAGTATTTCCACTCGTTTCTGTCAAACCAGTTTGTTGAGTATTAACTACTGTTTGCTGTTGACTACTCGTTCCATAATAAGGATCATAAGTATATTTTAAAGTTGTACTTACATCATCACCAGTTGCAACAGGCGCGCTCATTGCCGTTGGCTGGTATCCATTCGCGCTACTCTGCATAACATAATTAGAAGAGGTTGTTGTAGTTGGTGCGCTTGTCAAACCAGTAACCGTTTTTACCCCTTGTGGTGTTTGCACCTGAAAACTTTGAGTCACATAGTTAGTATTAGAAGAACCAGCATTAGAACGAGTACTACTTTGAGGCGTATAACGATAAGTATTTCCTACTGTTGCATTAGTTCTATATCTTGCTGGTGGTGGAATTTTATAGTCAGGGCGTTGGTCTACTGCTACAGGATCGGTAGGTGTAGGGGCTGGTATTACCGTTTGACGCACTGGTGTTGGTGTTGGAGTAGTTTTGGCTACTGTTCCACCCACTCTATGGCTCGCCAATGTTTGTTGTAAAGCGGTAGGGCTTAAATTTTTGGCAATCACCATACCACTACCATTTATTAAGAAAGAAGCAGGTAGTTTGGTAACCTTATATACGCTTACATATTTAGAAAAGAAATCATTAACATGATAACTACCAGGTAATCCATCATTTCTAACGGCTTGTATCCATTTATCATTTTCACTATCTAAAGAAACAGTGTATAATTCAAAACCATTGGCATTTTTAAATTTAGCAGAAGCATATTGATTTCGGATTTTCGCTAAAACCGGATTATTTACTCGCGAATTAGGCTCCCAAGAAGCCCAAAACTGAACCAATACCATTTTTCCCCGTAAAGAGGAAAGAGATAGTACTGTTTTACTTTGATCAGGTAAAGAAATATCTGGAGCAACCTTGCCTACGTCTGTAGGGGGTGTAGCGTAAGTATTAATGGACAAGAGTAAACATAAAACTATGGTTATTATGCTTAGTTTTATTACTATGTCTTTCATGATTTGATTGATTTAGATAAAGTAATTTTTATTCTGTAACTCTTTGAACTGGTAGTAGTTTTTCCTGAAATAATGCATTTAGACAAAGATGTATTACAAGCCATTAAAAAATGGTGAGCAACAAAACGCAAAAATAGCATTTTTAAGATGGAAAAAATAATATCAAACATCTTATATGGCAATAAAATTAAGCGTATAAGTCGCTATTTCCTCTAAGATAGATACAAATAAAGAAAAATTTTAGTATTATAAGCAGTAAATACATATTTTTTTTCATTAAAAAAAAGTATTAACTATATTTTATTGTCAAAAATAGCTTATTTTTTTTAAATAAATAAAAAAAGAGGCAAATATTAAGCATATAACTGTTTTAAAATTGCTTGATAATTCGTCTTTTAGCATAATTTTAAGTGCCAAGCACTATTTAATTGTGCACAATTTTGTGCTAAAGTATTAGAAATGAGTAGTTTAGCCTTTTACTATTGTAACATTAATTTTGTCTAGGCACCTACTTTTAATTCAGCAATATCTACTGTGTTAACTACATATTTAACCAAGTAAACTCCCTAAAAACCCACTAAAAGACCATACTAAGAAAATATAGTTTAGTAGCCATTAAACAAACACAACTCTACACTATCTATAGTAATCACGCTATAGCCTGTTTTTTACTAAACTATTTTTCCCTTTTGTCACTTCATCGTAATTACCATTTTAATAAAATAGCCATTATAGTTATTCATTCACTTAATAACAATACACACAATATCCTGATTATAAACAGTTTAGCTCTTAGCAAGTACAATCTTAACTATAATTAGATGGTATGTTATATATATACAGCACTATTTCTATAACAATGGTTTTATTTATTCCAAATTTGACAATACTATGAGTAACTATGTTATTTTTCTGTCATTAAAATAAATAAGAAACTCACTCATTAGTATACTTTTATATTGTACTTAACAAATAAAAACCAAAAATATATTCAAGCATAAATCAAACACACAAGTTATGATTAATATTAATACTTATAGGCATATGCGTAAATTATTTACCTTATTATTACTTTTTGTTAGCACTTTTTTATTATTACAGAATACTGGCTGTAGTAACTCAAAAAAAAGTACAACCCAAAAGTATACTAAAAAACAAACAACTACTCGTAAAGGACAAGTAAAAAGGAGCAACTTACGCTCTACACGAACCCAAGACGGCATCAAGTGGTTGAGCATGGAGCAGGCAGTCAAACTAAGTAAACAGAATCCTCGTAGAATATTTATTGAGGTGTATGCTCCTTGGTGTGGTTGGTGTAAAAAAATGGATAAAGAGGCTTTATCTAATCCTACTATTGCTAAATATATGAATCAACACTATTATGCAGTGCGATTAAATGCGGAAGGCTCTAAGCCCATTCGATTTAAAGATAAACAATATCAACTGATCACTAAAGACGGGGAAAAATACCATGAACTGGCCATTGAATTATTGAATGGCAAAATGAGTTATCCTGCAATTGTGGTCTTAGACAAAAACTTGCGCCGATTACGAAATTTTACAGGCTATCACTCTCCGCAAGAATTAGATGCACTGCTTCATTACTTTGTAGGAAATCATAATAGACGCAAAGCTTGGGAAGTCTATGAAATGAATTTTGATTCAAGCATCAAATAAATTTGAGTTGGAAAAGTTAAAACGTTTTTAATCAAAAAACTGGTATGTTTTATTCTTTTCCTAATACTTTGGTTGTAAGATTGCTTTTTAGATTTTAGAGATCAGAAATTAGAGATTGTTTTTTTGAACTTTCTTGTAGCTATAAGTTTCTGATTATTAACTATTTATAAGAGATTTAACGACTAAAGCCGTCGTTACACAACTCATTCAAAAAGAAATCAATCAGTAAAAAACGTCCAAAAACGAATCACTAATCTACTAATTACTAATCCACGCTCCATTAAAGTAAACACAAACTGTTAGGTGGAAAAACTCGGTATTTGAAACATACCAAAAAAACTCGACATCTATATATTAAACTTGCTCATAACACGATACATTCACCTAATAAATCAGTCCTAACTTTGGTTCTTCTAAGTTATTTCCACAAAAAGGAAATATCAATACAGTAAAAGACTATTGCCAGACAATAAATTTATCAATATTTTAGTATTTTTGAATTTTTAGTAGTTCATTAACATTAAAATTTGTTATTAACAATAAAATATTTTTTCATAAAAAATCTTATAGCTCAAATCTCATGTCTTATAGCTCATTAAATACCATTACTAAAGCATTTTTTAATTAATAGTTAACCAAACATGAAAAGAATAATAAACAGTACCTTACTATTGTTTATCACTGCTATGTTGTGTAGTGCATTTACCATAGATTTAGAAAATAATAGTGGAAGTACTCCTAATTGGCTTAGTATACAAGAGGCTTATAATAAAAGTAGAAGAAGTCCAAAAAAAGTTGTTATTGATGTCTATACCAATTGGTGTGGCTGGTGCAAAAAGATGGATAAAAGTACATTTAGGCAGCCTTCTATTGTAAAGTATATGAATGACAATTTTTATGCGGTAAAATTAAATGCCGAAATGAAGGAAACAGTTACTATTGATGGCGAGGAATACCGTTACATTTCTAAAGGACGCTCTGGCGCGCATGAAATTGCACTACTACTACTGGACAGCCGCATGAGTTTTCCTACTACAGTTGTTTTGGATGAAAAATTCAACCGCCTCAGCGTAATACCGGGTTTCTTAGATGCCGAAACAATGGACATGGTACTGCGCTATTTCGGTGACGGACATCAAGAGCGTGGCATTTCTTGGCCTGCTTATGAAGCGAAATTTAAATCCAAGAATAACTCAGGCTCTAAAAAAAGAGGGCGAAGAGGATTGAGGTAATAGTCTATTAGTTTTTATTTGAACCGAAACTTAAATAGCCTTCATACGTAAATTTATGTTAAAAAAACTCCACTACACAACAAACTATGATGTAGTGGAGTTTTTTTTATAAGTAATGTATATTACAATTATCGAAAAATTGAAAATGGAAAACTGTTTTTTTTGAGTCTAAACAAGCTCAGTTTTCGTTTATCATAAAATATTTCAAACTTCCACTTTCTTACTTTAAAATCAACAAATGCTTAAATTTTATTTAAAAAAAACTTAAACCCTTGTAACTTTATAACCTTCCAAACGCCAAAATAATTCAATAATTCTGAAGTATTATGAAAAAATATGCTCCCCAAATATGGCAACAAACAAAGTCTTTGATCAGTCAAGATTTTGATATAACCGTTCCTGTTTCTTTAGATGGCAAAAATGCTTATGAACAACTTAAAGAATGGCTCTCAAATATTATTAATGAAAAAATAAGATATGACTTAGAGGGACTGTTAAATATCTTATACCGCTTAGATATTGCAGAAAAAAGAGCAATGGCAGCCCTCAATAATGAAACCCCTGAACCTGTACATTATGCACTTGCTGATTTAATTATTGAACGAGAAATACAAAAAGTCCATACTCGTAATTGGTATAAACAACGCCAAAATCACTTTATGGAACTGTCTACAGATGCTAATTATGAAGAGGTCGAGCGTTGGTAGCCGATTTTCCAACATTTTTTTGGAAATTTCACCTTTTTTTTTTATTTTACTATAAAAGCTAACAAACGTTAGTTAATTTTGCCAATGTTATGCAACTAACCAAAAAATTAACCAGAAAAGAACAAATCAAAAAGGTAGCGCAGAATATGTTTCGAGAGCGAGGCTACTCGGCAACCTCCATGCGTGACTTGGCCAATGCTGTGGGTATTGAAGCGGCTAGTCTATACAATCACATCAAATCAAAAGAGGATATTCTACGACAAATTTGCTTTGGCATTGCAGATGATTTTTTTCATGCTATTGAACAAGTTGAACAATCTAACTTGCCAGCCGAAGAAAAATTGAAACAAGCCATTTCGCAGCACGTAAAAGTAATTACCAATAACCTAGATGCTTCGGCAGTTTTTTTGCATGAATGGCGATTTTTAAGTGAACCTTATTTGAGTGATTTCAAAAAACTAAGGGACAGTTACGAACAGTCGTTCAAAAAAATTATTATACAAGGCAAAGAGGAAGGTATTTTCAAAGCAGTAGACGAAAAATTCTATTGTTTAACTTTGTTTTCCGCCCTCAATTGGATTTATGATTGGTACAAACCTACTGGTCTATTGTCCCCTCAACAAATAGCCGAGCAACTCAGCAATCTTCTTTTGGAAGGTATCAAAAAATAAACACTATTGGAGTTTGGAAGGTTGAAAAGTTACAAGGTTTTAAGGTTTTTACTTTTTCAATAAATTTAAAATAAAATACCTTTCAAATTAGCAATCAAGCTTATACAAAATTAAATGAAGTTATTGCTATTTTCATTAATGGAATAAAAGGCGAAAAACCAATTTAGCTCCAAACTCTAAAAGGTTAGAAAGTTATAAGGCTTTGAAGGTTTTTATTTTTACAATAAATTTTAAAACTAATACCTTTTACTTTACTAATCAAAACTATATAAAACTCAATGAAGTCATTATTGTTTTTATTAATAAAATAGAAAACGAAAAACCAACTTAGCTCTAAAACACTAAAGATGTAGCAAGCTAAGTAAGTGGACAAAATTAAACAACTATTGGATTTGTCATAAATCATTAATAGTGAGTTAATTATCTCACATCTCATGTCTTAAATCTTATGTCTAAGTACTTACATCTCAAAATAAAAACACATGTACGGAAGCGGATATATACCAGGGCTAGATTACACCAAATTAAATAATTCTATAGCCCAAGAAGACCCTCAAAAATTAGCGGAGTTTGAAGCAAAAATCGAAAATGGCGACAAAATTGAGCCACACGATTGGATGCCACAACAGTACCGCAAACAACTGATTCGCTTAATTGAGCAACATGCTCATTCTGAAATTATGGGCGCACTGCCCGAAGGTACTTGGATAACGCGCGCGCCTACCCTCAAACGCAAATTGGCACTCATCGCAAAAGTACAGGACGAAATCGGACATGCACAGCTATTGTATGCCGCTGCCGAAACATTAGGCAAACCTCGCGAAGCCATGATCAACGACCTATTGAGTGGCAAATCCAAATATTCCAATGTATTTAACTACCCCGCTGAAACTTGGGCAGACATTACCGTTATCGGTTTCCTAATTGATGCGGCTGCTATTGTTAATCAACTCCTAAATTCCAAAGGCTCTTACGGTCCCTATTCGCGTGCATTAAAACGCATTTGCGCCGAAGAATCTTTTCATCTTAAACAAGGCTACGAAGGTTTTGTATACTTAGCAACAGGTTCTCCCAAGCAAAGAAAAATGCTACAGGATGCTGTAAATCGCTGGTGGCCACCCATTATGCACTTCTTTGGCCCGCCTAATAAAACGTCTGTACATAGTGAAAAATTGATGAAGTGGAAGGTGAAAATGGCAAGTAATGACGAAATGCGAAACCGCTTCCTAGATCAATATGTGCCTAAAGTATGGGAGTTGGGTATCACTTTACCTGACCCTAATCTTCGTAAAAATGAAGAAACAGGGCGTTGGGAATATACAGAACCTGACTGGGAGGAGTTTTTCCGTGTTATTAAAGGAGACGGCCCTTGCAATAAAGAGCGCATTGCGGTTCGCCAATGGGCGGTAGAAAAGGGGCGTTGGGTACGTCAAGCCTTATTTAATCCATCTGCCAAATACAGCCTGCCAGTAGCATAATCAATTTAATATAAACAACGCATCAATGAAATCATTAGACCCAAGAGTAAATCGCTTGGACTTGGAAAATACTGCCGATGCCGAAGTTGTACAACCCAACCAATGTTGGGAAGCTTTTGAGGTATTTGTACAGCAAAAGCAGGGTGGTCAACACATTCACGAAGGCTCGTTACATGCCGCCGACTACGATATGGCCTTGGTATTTGCTAAGGAACAGTTTGGCCGTCGTGGGCGTATCTTCAACATTTGGGTGGTTAAATCATCTCATGTTTATGCTCTAGCTCAAAACAGTGAAGATATGTTTGCCAATAATCGAGAAAAAAAATACCGCAACTCCAACGGTTTTAAAGTCAGTGATAAAATTACGCAATTCAAACAGGAGCAAAAGAAACTCAGTGAATAGTGGTTAGCGATCAGATATTAGATTGAAGATTTCTAAATTCTAATATCTGATCGCTAAATTCTAATTTGGGGCTTCCCCCTCTGTTTCGCAAAAGTCGCTGCGCTCCTAATGCTCAATCATCGGGGTCGGGCTTTCCGTTGCAATTCGCCTTTGCCAAAACGCTGTTCGCTCTAAGCCTCGCTGATAGCTCTCCGTGGAGAAAAGGCATGCCTTTTCTCTACACACATTTTGTTGTATCTGGCTCATTTCCACTAAAATCCCTAAGTAGTCAGTCAAGATAAAATTGACGATTGCTTTTGGCGTTTTTTGCTCTCTAGCTGTGTTACAAAGCCTCGCCGTAGCTTTGGCTATGCCTACGTTTTGCGCC
>JAHDHV010000577.1 GCA_020631155.1 Bacteroidota bacterium
GTAATCTTTATCTGCCTCGGCATATCTTCCCTTGCGACCCCTTTGATTTCCATAATCAAATTCGGGCCGTAAGCTTTAGCAGGCGTTTGGAAACCGACAGGCGCATTGCCAGCCAGCACTTTTTCTACACAAGCCAAAGCCGTCAGTGCTGTGAGGGTATAACCTTCGGGCGTACTGATGCGAGCCGTAGCGCGATTCCCTTTCTTATCCTTTACCTCTCCCCATAGAAAAGCACGACCTTTTTTACGTTGTTTCTTAGACGGCCCCGGTGGTGCATTATCAATGCGACTTTGCAAGAAATTTTTCACAAAAGCACTTCGCAATAGCCATGGAAAGCGATTACCCATTTTCAACAAGCGCAATTGAAATTTAGTCATAGCCGTATACACCTCAATATTGGGAATGCCCGTACTGTGATAAGCCGTAGACACATCGCCCCAAGGAATGGTCGCCGATAAAATGGGTGTTTTTTTATATTTAATCATCCGCTTTTTGTAGGCATTAGGCACGCCAATAATTTTCCCATTCTGACGGACAGCCCCACCTTTATCCAAATTTTCCAACATCGTTGTGGCAGTGCCATGCGAAATACCGCCGCCTACACTCATAAACGCTAAGGCAAGATGTGTGGCATCGGGCATATGCGCTTTGAGGTAATTCGCCAAGCAATCCGAAGGCACCACATCAAAACCGACACCGGGCAGCAACATAATTTCCGCTTCCTTTGCCCGATCATCCAATTTTGCCATCAGTTCAAACACTTCGATTTCCCCTGTGATGTCGAGGTAATGCGTTTTATTGTACAAACAAGCCTCTACCATCGGTCGCGCAGTGTTGGAGAACGGCCCTGCACAATGCAAGACCACATCGGCGAGCAGTATCAAATCATTGAGTTCGCTTTTATTGCTGAGGTCGCAAATTTCGTACTCCAAATCGTAGGCTGCCGCCATCTTTTCAATAACCTTTTTGTTTCTACCTGCTAAAATAGGTTTCATGCCTCGTTGCACAGCCATTTTGGTAATCAACTGACCTGTGTAGCCATTGGCACCGTAAATAATAAAGGGTTTGCTTGCCATGATAATAGTTCGTATTGTGAAAGGGTAATTTTTTGAAGTTTCTAAGCGTAAATAAACGTCATTTTTGAGAGCCGTAATTTTTTCGTCAGACGAGGCAAAAAACGCAGTCATAGCAAGCTACGGCGAGTATTTTTAACGAAGTATGACGTAAAAAGAACCTATCAAAAATAGAACGTTTATTTGTGTTTAGATACTTATAGACTGGTAAAATAAGAAGTAAAACGGGATTATGCAAATGTGGTTTTGTAGTTGCGAGTTTTTGGTTGTGGGTTTTGTGGTTGTAAGGTTGGAAAGTTACAAAGTTGAAAAGTTTTTAGTCGGGGCGAAATGCTTTCGCCCTCAGTCTTATATCTCAAATCTTATGTCTCGAAAATAAAATCTTGATTAATAAGCTTAGAAGTATTTTTTATGTGTTCTTCTACAATATTCTTAGTCAGCAATTCTGTATCCACAACAATATCATAAATACCATCATCTGAAAGCGTGATGCCTGCTTCTACATCTTCCCCTTCCTCTTGTAGACTTTTTAATGTGCTTATTGAAAATAGTGTTTTTCGAGTGCTCGCATCAATTAAATCATCATAAGTGCAAGGGTATTCAGAGGTAGATATTAATTTTATTGGCGGCTTAGGTGATGAAAAATCTTTTAATATATCCGCAAATAAATCTTTTCGCTCCGTAATGAGTTCTATAATAGCTTCTTTGATATAAGCCTTTAATTTTGCTTCTGTAATTTCCATTGAAAAAGACATTAAGGTTTTAAGATTTTGGAGTTTGGAAGGTTAAAAAGTTACAAGGTTTTAAAGGTTTTATTTTTTTAATAAATTTCAAAACCAACACCTATTATTTTCTTAATCAAGAATATACAAAATATAATTAATGTATGGTTGTTTTAATTAATGAAATAAAAGGCAAAAACCCAACTTAGCTCCAAACTCTAAAAGATTGTTTTGTGATAGGGACTTGTAAGGTCTCACATCTCCTGTCTCACATCTCCTGTCTCACATTTCCTGTCTCACATCTCCTGTCTCACATCTCCTGTCTCACATCTCCCGTCTCACATCTCCTGTCTCACATCTCCCGTCTCAAGATCAATTAGCTTCCCCTTGTCGTCTCACCAATTCCTCCGCACCTTTAGGCACTAATTTTTTACAAACAAACACAAATGCTGGCGGAATATTGCGAATCTCAAATTTGGTATTGAGTTTTTTGAAATACTGATCGAATTTTTTATAAGTAAAAGCAGAATAAGACAATTGCACAAATAAACCATCTGCTTTTAAATGTCGCTGAATGGCTTGTAATACTTTTTCTGTCAAAGGCTTAGGTAGGACAACTAAAGGTAGGGCGGATACCGCCGCATCAATATGAGGCATTTCATTTTGAGTGAGGTATTCGCTAATTTTTTCCGCCGAATCCTCCACCACAATCAGCCGCGGGTCGTTTAAATCGCGGAGCATGGTGCAGAACTTTTCATTAATTTCAAACGCCAATAATTTCGCATCGGGACGCATATTTTGCAGCAATTGTTTGGTAATACAACCATTGCCAGCTCCTAGCTCAACAATATATTGCGCTGTATCAAAATCAATAGGTGATACAATCGTTTTGGATAAGAATTTGGAGCTGAAGGTCACCGTTCCAACCGTTTTTACATTCTTCACCGCTTCTATAAATACTTGTAAATGATTCATGCGTGCAAGTTAATGTATTTTAACAAATAAAAAAAGTACACAGACATTCATTATCCTTGACAATGGCATATTAATCTTTTCTTTAAATTCAAAACGTTGATCCGTAGATTAGTGATTCGTGATCCGTTGTTTTTTTGATGAGGGGCTATCTTTTAAACGAGTTGTGTAGCGAAGGCTTTAGCCGTCATAGCTCTTATAAATAGTTGAAAAACAATGTTTTATGATTTTGGGAGATGTCAAAAACGGATTTTTAATTTGCTGTTCTCAATTTGAATATATTAAATTACCTATTTTTTAATTGGAAAATATCTACAATATACTATTGTCAAGTTATTATAACGCCATAAACGATAATTCCGTATCTTGCAGTTTCGTTGATTCGTTGATTCGTTGATTCGTTGATTCGTTGATTCGTTGATTCGTTG
>JAHDHV010000578.1:132-3180 GCA_020631155.1 Bacteroidota bacterium
GCTAAAAAGCCAAAAGTCTAAAAGTCTAAAAAGCTAAAAAGCCAAAAGTCTAAAAGTCTAAAAAGCTAAAAAGCCAAAAGTCTAAAAAGTTAAGCATGTTAAGTTTCTGGGAAAAAAAAACGTTTTTACAATACGATTACATCATCATTGGCAGTGGCATTGTAGGTTTGTCGGCAGCCATTTGTTTAAAAGAAAAAGCTCCGAAAAAATCTGTTTTAGTACTAGAAAGGGGCATTTTGCCAACAGGAGCAAGCACTAAAAATGCAGGCTTCGCTTGTATTGGCAGTTTAACCGAACTCTTGGATGACCTTAAATATATGAGCGAAACGCAAATGATTGAGCTTGTTTTACAGCGAAAAATAGGTTTAGAAAAATTGCGTCAGCGTTTGGGCGATAAGGCGATAGATTATCAGGCATTAGGTAGTTACGAATTAATTGGCGATGCAGAATTTCCTCATTTATCGCAATTAGAACGTATCAATGAATTGCTTCGACCACACCTTCAAACGGATGCTTTTACTTTAGTCAATGAAAAAATTGCTGACTTTGGTTTTGTTACCAAGCATGTAAAAGCGATGATTTCAAACAATTGCGAAGGACAATTAGACCCAGGGAAAATGATGTATGCATTATTATTGTATGCACAGCAATTGGGGATTATGGTCATCAATGGTGCGAAGGTCAAGCATTTAGAAACAGAGGAAAAAGGGGTGAAAATAACTCTTTGGCATCAACAAATTAAAGAAAATATATACTTTCAGGCGCAGCAAGTCGGTATCTGTACCAATGCTTTTACCAAGCAATTGCTACCCGATATTGACCTAAACCCTGGGCGTGGTCAAGTGCTTGTAACTGAACCCATTCCTAACTTGCCATTCAAAGGAATTTTTCATTTTGAACAAGGATATTACTATTTTCGCAACTATCAAAATCGCTTAATATTTGGCGGCGGCCGCAATCTGGATTACGAGACAGAAAAAAGTACAGAATTTGTCTACAACCAATTGATTTTAAAAGACTTAACAGAAAAAATAAAAACCATTATTTTACCCAATAAAGAAGTAACAATAGCAGATAGTTGGACAGGGATTATGGCATTTGGCAAAGATAAAATTCCTCTTTTAAAACGCCTAGATAAACATACTGTAATTGGCGTTAAACTCGGTGGAATGGGCGTAGCCATAGGCAGTGATTTGGGGGAGATGATAGCTGATTTGTTGCTTGGCGAATAGGAAGCTTTTTTATTTTAATTTATTAGTTTTAACTGAATGTGAAATAATATGAAGAATTTATTTGTTTTGTTATTGACCATACTTTTGTGGAGTAATTTAATTAGTGCACAAACCAACGAAACTGTCAAAAAGAGCAAATTTAATGTACATGTTGAGGCTGCAACAGTCTTAATTGCTCATCCAGTATCTATAAATTTTGAAGTGAAGTTTCCTAGTATTAAGCCAAAGAAAATTCATTGGTATGGAAAATTTGGCTACTTATATACCGCCCCTTGTTCATTTTGTACTGATGATGAATATATATCAGGCGCACTTTTAGGAGTAACTATGCTTACAGGAAGGGGTAATCATCATTTCGAGGTAAATGGGGATATATTTTTAGGAACTATTAAGGAAAATGAAGATCCACGTTTAGGCCCTCTAGTTAACATTGGCTACCGCTTTCAAAAGCCCGAAGGAGGGATTATTTTCCGTACTAAAATAGGGCTTACTGGCGCAGGAATAGGGCTTGGTTATGCTTTTTAAGTAATTGGTGTTAAACTCTTGGCGGAATGACTATAACTATTGATAGCGATTTATGGGAGTAAGGCGTAGTTTGGCATCAAAGAAAAAAACGTAGGGCAAGGGAAACCTTATAAGATTAAGGTCAATAGTTGTTATATGAAATTTCTCTTTTTTTTGATACGCTCAAAAAATATAAAAAAGTATATTGAATTATGTATGATTAATTTTTATTCTTTTTTATGCAACAACATCGCTTTCAAAAAGGCATTCAAATTGCCATCAAGAACCGCCTGTACATTTCCCGTTTCATGTTTAGTGCGAAGGTCTTTGACCAATTTATAAGGCTGCATCACATAATTACGAACCTGTGAACCCCACTCAATTTTGCGTTTTGCTCCTTCAATCTTTGCTTTTTCCTCATTTTGCTTTTTCAATTCCACCTCATACAAACGCGATTTCAACATTTTTAATGCCTTCTCTCGATTTTGCAATTGAGACCGCTGTTGTTGACATTCCACTACAATACCACTAGGCAAATGTTTAACGCGAACCGCCGTTTCTACCTTATTAACATTCTGACCACCTGCCCCACTTGCCCGAAAAGTATCCCATTCCAAGTCCGAACTATTGAGTTCAATTTCAATTGTATCGTCCACCATAGGATACACAAAAACGGAGGCAAAAGAGGTATGCCGCCGACTGTTAGAGTCAAAAGGGGAGATGCGAACAAGACGATGTACACCATTCTCACCACTAAGGAGACCATAGGCAAAATCGCCCTCAAACTCTAGCGATGCCGACTTAAAACCAGCTACATCACCGTTTTGCGTATGCAGTTCTCGCACCTTAAATTTGTTTTTTTCACCCCACATTGTATACATTCGCAACAGCATCGCCGCCCAATCACAGCTTTCCGTACCACCCGCCCCTGCATTGATGGTCAAAATGGCGTTCAACTGATCTTCGGGTTGATTTAAGGTTGATTTAAATTCCAATTCTTCTATTTGCTGCAATGCCAGTTCATATTGTTCCTTAACATCTTCATCAGTTGTTTCACCCATTTCGGCAAACTCTTGCAACACCGACACATCCTCAACGGCAGACTGTGTTTTATTAAATAAATCTACCCAATATTTATTGCTTTTCAAATTTTTAAGGATGCCTTGTGCTCGCTTAGGGTTATTCCAAAAATCAGGTGCCGAGGCAAGAATTTCTTCCTCCTCAATTTGTTGTGTTCGATTAGCTACGTCAAAGATACCTCCTTAAAGCAGCAACTCGCTGATTGATTTTGTTGATTTGATCTTGTGTCATG
>JAHDHV010000070.1 GCA_020631155.1 Bacteroidota bacterium
AAGTCGCCGAAGGCAATCATGGAATTACAGACCCTATTTTCGGCGAGGGATTCAGCAATATTTAAACCTATTTACCCCTAAACAAAGCAAGTTAACACCCAAAAAAACTTCTTGCTTAATTTGTGTACCCTTTTAAAAGTTTTTAGTCTATCTACCTGATAACGTGCATACTTCATGAAAAAAGTCTCTTTAGTGAGTAGAAGTTTATTTAAGTTGAACTTATTAGCTGCGCTCGGATTATTAGCTACTTATGCTACTCCTTACATTGCTCCCCAAACTTTTTGGCCAGCCGCCCTTGTCGGCTTGACCTATCCTTTTATGTTGGCCATCAATATTTTATTTGCTACACTTTGGCTATACCGAAAAAAATGGCATTACCTTATTTTTTGCTTGTTAGTTATTATTTCTGGTTCACATTTGGTGAAAAGTTCAGTTGCTTTTAATGCTAATAAAAACCCTCAAAAGGCAGTTGCGGTAGATAAGTCTGTAGAAAAAGTTGACCTCAAGGTATTAAGTTATAATGTGCAAAATTTCGATTTATACAATTGGACAGAGAATGTGGAGTCCCGAAATAAAATTATGAAGCTAATCCGAAAACAAGACCCTGACATCATAGGCTTCCAAGAATTTTATACCGAAGATGGTGCAAAATTTAACAACATTAATTTTTTAGTCAGTGATTTAAAATATCCACACTATCATTTTGAAAAAACATTAAGTAAAAATGGAAAAATGCATTGGGGAGTTGCTGTATTTTCCAAATATCCTATTGCGAAAAAAAATGTATTAAAATTTGCCAATTCTAAAAATAACATTGTTACTTATAGCGACATCAAAGTGCAAAATCAAACCATTCGTTTTTTTAATGCCCATTTACAATCCATACACTTGGGGCGCGATGACATGAAGTATGTAAAAACACTAGGCAATGGTGGAAGTACTGACAAGGAAAAACCCACCACAGAAGAACACATTAAGTCTACTAGAGCCATTGTGAAAAAATTGAAAGCTGCTTTTGTAAAAAGAGGGCAGCAGGCTAAAGAACTAGCCAAAGTCATTGCCCAATCACCACATCCTGTGGTCGTTTGCGGCGATTTTAACGACACACCAGCCTCTTATACCTACCACACCATTTCCAAAAACCTGAAAGATGCTTTCCTAGAAGTAGGCGTAGGCCTAGGCGGCACTTATGCAGGACCTTTACCCTCTTTTCGTATTGATTATGTATTATTAGACCAAAAAATGAATACTATTTCTTTTGAGGTAATTGACGAAACATATACCGATCATTACCCTGTTACTTGTGAATTTAGCATCCCTAAATAGGGGATTTCTATTAGAAAAACAATGATGAAAATATGACTTTTTAAGCTGAATGATATAAAATAAATGCTTTTTTTTAAAAATATTTTTGCTTGTAAATGTTTGATAACCAATAGTTTATTTGTTGATTGGCTTGACTATGTACTTTAGTTGCCTTTGTTTTTTGACAGAAAAATTACTATTTTAGCAGAAAAGTACATTAGTTTTTAGCTAAAAAACTTTTATCAATAACAACAAAATTGTTTTTAGTATGATATGATAACAAATAAACAGTAGACTTTGTATCCAGTACTGAAAATCACCTTTTTGCCTTCATCTTAGGTTTCAGTATGTATTACCTACCTACCATTTTAACAAGCTCCTTACTATAGCAAACACTGAATATAAGAGAACAATACTAATTTACACTATCAGTTAAACTAAGATTTATCAATGGGAAAACTGTGCCCTAAGTAATGCGGAAATAATAAGTTGAACCATAAAGCCAAAGTAGTTTTGCTTTGTACAAGGCGAAAAACGTAGGCATAGTGGAGCTCTGGCGAGGCTTTTCAACGAAGTACAAGGCAAAATAACAAAGGCGACTGGTTCAACTTATTATTGTAGAATTACTAAGAGCTTATATTTTGATTTTTCTAAGAAAGAATGAAACCAATCAAAACAAGCTCTGGATTAAACCAGAACCTATCACTATTAAATTCCAAACGAGACATGAAAACTCCTACTAACCTAAAAATAATACTACTAGTATTATGTCTAAGCGTAGCACTACAACCCACATTTGCCCAAAAAAAGAGAAAGAAAAGCAAAAAGCCCAAGTCCTCCAAAGTGCTGTTAACTACCTATATTGACAACTACAAAACGATTGCAATGGCAGAGATGAAACGAACCAACATCCCTGCAAGCATTACCTTAGCACAAGGCATTTTAGAGTCCAACCACGGTAATAGTTACCTCGCCAAAAAAGGAAAAAATCACTTTGGCATCAAGTGTCATAGAAGTTGGCGCGGTCAGCGAGTCTACGCATGGGATGATGAAAAACGCCGTTCCTGTTTTAGAAAATACCCCAGTAGTTACGCATCCTTTATTGATCACTCCAACTTTTTAATCAACAACCAACGCTATGACGAACTCTTATTATTGCCCAATACCAACTATGAAGAATGGGCGAAGGGACTAAAAAAAGCAGGCTATGCCACCGACCCCAACTACGCCAAACAACTTGTATCCATCATCGAAAAATACGATCTGCGAGCCTATGATGTACTGCTCGCCTCCAATCTTTGCGATGAAGAAATTAGAGCCGTTCCCTTTACCTACAATGGCATCAAAACCCTTTTGCTAGGCTGTGATGTAGAGCCTGAAACGCTGGTGCGTACCTACGGCATACAGTTGAAAAAATTATTAAAATACAATAATCTTGCATCCAATGATACCATTGTGTCGGGGCAGTTTGTTTTTTTGGAAAAAACGAAGCGAAAAGGACCCAAAGGAATTGAGCAGCATCGCGTAAATGAAGGGGAAACGATGGAGGATATTGCTCGCTTATATGGTATTCGCCTAAAATCACTATACAGACGCAACAAAATGAAGCAAGGTATGAAGCCTGCCGTTGGCGAAACGGTTTCCCTACGTAAAAAAGCTCGAAAAAAGCCACTACTCGCTTCCGAAGTTATTGGACCAACTGAAATGGAGGAAAATGTGGAAACTATTGTAACAGAAGAAAAGACGAAAGCGAGAGAGGAAGCAGCAAAAGAGCAGGAAGCGGAAAAAACAGTTGCCAAAGCCAATTTGTTTGATACCCGTCATTTGTTGGCAGATTTAGGAACAACTATCAAGCGCAAGTCAAGCAAGCCAGTTACCGTTACGGAACTATCTACACCAATGCCTGCTGTTTCTAGCAAAGCACGATACAATAAAAAAACAAGTGAACGCAAGACGAGGACAGTGCCCAAGAAGGTAAAAGTAAAAAAGCCAAAAGTGAAGGTGGCGAAGAAGAAAGTAGTTAAGAAGAAGAAAGTTAAGAGCAAGAAGGTTAAAACGGCTTTGGCAAAAAAAGGAAAAACAAGAGCAGCTTTGAAAAAGGAAGCAAGAGCCAAGCGCAAACGTGCTAAAGCCAATAAAAAGAAGGGCAAAAAATATCAAACAGCCATTATTTACCTAGTTAAAAAAGGAGATACTTTAGGAGGCATTGCCAAAAAACATGGAATATCACTGCGCTCCCTCAAAAAAGCCAACAAAATAAAATCACACCTCATTTACCCAGAGCAACCTTTGATTGTGCCGCAGAAGAGATAAAATTGCTTTTTGAATAACCTTAAAACTTATACCACTATTATACAAAAAAACACCATTGACGAATTTGCCAATGGTGTTTTTTAATTAAATTTTAAATCTCCTGTCTCCTCACCTAATCCGTTTTTTCTGTAGGTTCAGTTTCTACTTCAGCGGCAGGAGTTTCAGTACTGCTTTCTTCCGCCGTTGCTGTTTCGGCTTGTTCTTCCGTTGTTGCTTCCGTCTGCTCTTCCGTTGCTGCTTCTTCCTCTTCTTCCTCATCGTCTGCTATCAAATCGTATTCCTTGAGTAAGTTAAACCATTTAATGACTTTTTTAATATCACTTACATACACTCGCTCCTCATCATAATTTTCCAAAATCTGTTTGAAAAAAGCCTTTAAATCGGGAGACTTTGCTTTAGCTGAAGGAATCTTTATTTCCTCTTTTTTTGCTAAAATCGTCTGCATTACTTTTTTTAACTCAACACTATCGTTATTATCTGTATAAATAGCAATAGTTTCCAAAGGGGAGAAAGTATGAATACGATTAGACACAAAACGACTCTTTTCTTCTTGTAAAGAGCGTACAACCATCCCATCAGGGCGTTGTTTCATCATCTCATACAAGCCACTCATGCCACTAATGGCTACTATGTCTTTAAATTTCATATGACTTAAATTTTTTCGCAAAAATAAAAATTAATCACTTGATTTGTGTTATTCAGCGAATTATTTTGAAATCGTTGGTAGAAATTAGTTATTAGAGATTAGCAAACAGAGGGTAGTTGTTTGACCCTATGTAAAGCAGACGCTTTGATTGTCAAGAAAAATAATTCGTAATTCGTAATTTCTAATTCGTAATTAACAACAATATGGATTTTAAACTCACTTCTGACTTCAAACCTACAGGTGACCAACCAAATGCCATTCAAGAATTGGTAGGCGGAATAAAAACAGGGGAGCGAGCACAGGTACTACTAGGAGTAACAGGTTCAGGTAAAACATTTACCATGGCCAATGTCATCCAACAGCTACAACGCCCTACTTTGATATTGAGCCACAATAAAACGCTGGTTGCTCAGTTGTATGGTGAGTTCAAACAGTTTTTTCCTGACAATGCAGTGGAATACTTTGTTTCCTACTACGACTACTACCAACCAGAAGCTTATGTTTCGGTGACCGATACCTATATTGAAAAAGATTTGTCTATTAATGATGAAGTAGAAAAATTGCGCCTGCGAACTACCTCCTCTTTGATGTCAGGGCGGAGGGATGTAATTGTAGTCGCTTCAGTATCCTGTATTTATGGTATGGGTAACCCAGACGAATATAAAAATTCTATTGTTCGTTTAGCCAAAGGAGATATTATTTCTCAAAATTCATTTTTATTAAAACTAGTAGAAAATTTATATGCACGCACTACTACAGATTTTGTGCGCGGCACTTTCCGAGTGCTTGGCGACACCATTGACATTTATCCTGCCTATGCCGATAATTACGCCTTTCGCGTGACTATGTTTGGCGATGAAGTGGAAGAAATTGAACGTTTTGAAGCCGAATCAGGCAAGCGTATTGAGTATGTTGATGACATTTCCATTTTTCCAGCCAATTTATACATAGCCCCACGCGATCAGTTTGTTCCCATCATTCACGAAATACAAGACGAACTTCATGCCCAAGTAAAATATTTCAAATCTATAGGTAAATATTTGGAAGCCAAGCGATTAGAAGAAAGAGTGAATTTTGACTTGGAAATGATACGGGAGTTAGGATATTGCTCTGGAATCGAAAATTATTCCCGTTTTTTCGACCGCAGGCAACCCGGACACCGCCCTTTCTGTCTATTAGATTATTTTCCCGAAGATTATTTACTGTTCATTGACGAAAGCCATGTCACAGTTCCACAAATATCGGGTATGTATGGCGGTGACCGATCCCGCAAATTAAGTCTAGTGGAGTATGGGTTTAGATTACCCTCAGCCCTTGACAATCGACCGCAAAGCTTTGAGGAATTTGAACAACTGGTCAATCAGGTCATTTTTGTGTCTGCAACGCCTGCAAATTACGAATTAGAGCAATCTGATGGGGTGATCGTTGAACAAATTGTGCGTCCAACGGGTTTACTTGATCCACCCATTGAAGTACGACCAAGTATCAACCAAATTGATGACTTGGTAGGGGAAATTAATCAGCGCATTGAAAGCAAAGAGCGTGTGTTGGTGACCACCCTCACAAAGCGTATGGCGGAGGAATTAACCAAGTATTTGGATCGTCTCAATATTAAATGTCGCTACATTCATTCGGAAGTAGATACCCTAGAACGAGTCGAAATTATTCGCGATTTGCGTTTGGGAACTTTTGATGTACTAATTGGCGTTAACCTACTGCGCGAAGGGCTAGACCTGCCCGAAGTGTCCTTAGTTGCGATATTAGATGCTGATAAAGAGGGATTTCTGAGAAATGAGCGTTCTTTAACACAGACCGCAGGGCGCGCTGCCCGAAATGTCAATGGTTTGGTGGTGATGTATGCAGACAAAATTACCAAGTCCATGCAAAACACCATTGACGAGACCAATCGAAAGCGTACTAAGCAAATCGCTTACAACGAAAAGCACAATATTACACCACGAACAGTATTCAAAACAAAAGAACAAATTTTAGAACAATCCTCTGTGTTGAACATTAGGGGAGAGGCAAAGGCATATATAGAGCCAGAAGAAGCAGCAAACATCGCTGCCGATCCTGTGATTCAATATATGAACAAGCCACAATTACAAAAAACAATTGACAAAACTAGGAAAGCGATGCAGAAAGCAGCCAAAGAACTTGATTTTTTGGAAGCAGCACGTTTAAGAGATGAATTATTTGCGCTAGAAGATTTAATGAAAGAAAAATATGGCTAAAAGAGGAAATAGTGCAGGTTAACGATTCATTATATAGAGACATAAGTAATTAGATATAAGACATAAGACATAAGACATAAGACATGAGACATAAGACATGAGACATAAGACATGAGACATAAGACATGAGACATAAGACATGAGACATAAGATAGTAGTAAATCTCTTACATCTTAAATCTTGTATCTTACATCTTACATCTTACATCTTAAATCTAAAAAATCAGACTCAAAACTAATTGATACTACATGATAACACATTTGCAAGAAGGTGAGGTAGCTCCTTTATTTAAGGGGCAAAATCAAGCTGGAGAAATGGTGGCCTTAGAAAGTTTTAGAGGGAAAAAAGTGATTGTATACTTTTACCCTAAAGACAATACACCAACTTGTACCAAACAAGCCTGTAATTTACAAGACAACTACGACAAGCTTCGTCAGGAAGGCTTCGAAATCATTGGTATCAGCCCCGATACTGTTCGGTCACATCAGAAATTTGCTCACAAATATGACCTTTCCTTTACACTAATTGCTGACCCTGAAAAAGAAATTGCTCGACTATATGGAGTATTTGGCAAAAAAAAGTTCATGGGTAGAGAGATAGAAGGTATCCATCGCACAACCTTTGTGCTTGATAAAGATGGAGTTATCAATAGAATTATTAAGAAAGTGAAGTCGAAGGAGCACAGCGATCAAATCTTACTAAACGATTAAGCTTTTAAAAAGTCGAAAAAAAGCAGTTTTTTTGAAAAATTTACGAGAAAAAACAAAACAAAACATGACATTTTTCGTACAAAAGCTTAAATGATAATAAAAAATGCGTATCTTGTGACAAGGTATTCATTATGAAGTAGTAAAGAGTGACTACATTCAATTATAAATGTTCACTCTAAATAAAAAGCAATTAATTTTTCCTTTAAAAATAATAATAGCAAAAGCATCAAAAACGATTCATTGACAGTATGCTGACTTTTATGGAGTGCTTTTTTTAAAAAAAATTAACGGAAAAAAGAGATTGCTAAAAAAAAATTTTTAACTTTAACAAATATTCTCTAATTTGGGAAGACTTATTTTAACTAGGTAAATATCTGTGTATTATGAAAACGAAAATCATTTCATTGTGTGCATTAACTTTTGCAGTAGCCATTTTATTTTCTAGCAATTATGCTTGCACAAAAACGGCAAGCTATAGTAACAATGCAAGTTGTGCAGCTAGTTGTCATGCAACAACAGCTCCTCAATTCAGCGCATTAGAATCAGGTGTTACAGCAGCTATATTCAAAAACTAATTAATTTGTTGGTTTTAAAAGGATTTAAGACTATCCTAAAATAAAAGTCTACTACTATTGTATTACTTACTATCATTCCCATTATCATTACTATTACAACTACACATCCCTTAATTCCTTAGAAAAAGAGCCATGCTATTAAATCCTAAGTAGGGAAAGGTATGTCTAGCTTTGTCAAATACAATTCCAAAATTTCGACAAGCAATATATTATACCAAAGCACCTATTTTAATGGTATTGTTTGCTCAAATCCATTGATGAGAACAGAACAAGCTATTTTCTGGCAAGGCATGTTATGTACTCTCAATCAATACTTTAGTAGTTTTCCTCCCAATGATAAGTTTTAATCCATATTGCTAGGCAATAGTACAGGTAGAACATGGGCTACAGAGCCAAATCTATGCCAAATTAAGTAGTATTTTTATTTTTTGAAAATAAAAAATTACTATTTAAGCGTGGATACAACACTGAGCACACGTTGTTTAACACAACTTGCCCTGCATCATTAGTATTATGTACCTAATTGCTTCTGGCAAAATGGGATTGCTATGTTTAATACATTCTTAGCGCACTTTTTATAAAGTTTTATTGTTTATAGTACATATCAGAGCTATTTTTAGTAACTTTGAACGCTATGAGTACAGTAAAAAATATATTTGAAGACGCTAGATTAATGTTAGAGCAGGTTAACGCCTTCACAACAACTAACAAAGAAGAATTAGAACAATTCCGTATAGAATATCTAGGTAGCAAAGGCAAAATCAAACAATTGTTTGCTGGTATGCGAACGGTAGCTAGAGAGGATAAACGCGCTTTTGGGCAGTTGGCTAACTCTGTAAAACAAGCAGCCGAACAGAAGGTTATACAATTGCGCGAAGCCCTAGAATCTGCTGCGGATCAACACATCGAAATCCCTGACCTCAGCCTTCCCGTTGACAATGAAGCATTGGGAAGCAGGCATCCTTTGTCTATTACTAAGAATAAAATTTGCCAAATTTTTGCTCAAATTGGCTTTACCATCGTAGAAGGCCCCGAAATTGAGGACGATTGGCACAATTTTACTGCCCTCAATACCCCCGAAGATCATCCTGCGCGCGATATGCAGGATACTTTCTACATTGACAAAGGGGCGAATCCTGCCATGCTTTTGCGAACACACACCTCGTCAGTGCAAGCTCGCGTGATGAAATCTCAGGAACCACCCATCAGAATTGTGGTACCGGGTAGAGTCTATCGCAACGAGACCATTTCCGCACGCGCACACGCGCAATTCCACCAAGTCGAAGGATTATACATTGATGAAAACGTATCATTTGCCGATCTCAAGCAAACACTCTATTATTTTGCTCAAGAAATGTATGGCAAAGGTGTGAAAATCCGCCTGCGCCCATCCTATTTCCCATTCACCGAGCCAAGTGCAGAAATGGATGTGTATTGGGGTTTGGAAAATGAAAACGACTACCGAATTACCAAAGGTACGGGCTGGCTAGAAGTGCTCGGCTGTGGAATGGTAGACCCTGCGGTACTAGACAATTGCGGGATTGACAGTCAAAAATATACAGGTTTTGCCTTCGGTATGGGCATTGATCGACAAGCAATGTTAAAATATCAAATCGGCGATATACGTATGTTTTTTGAAAATGATGTTCGATTCCTACGTCAATTTTCTTCGGCTTTTTAGAGTGGTGGATTCGTGATTCGTGTTTGGGCAAATTTATTGATAGTGAATATTTTATGTGTTTTTTATAATTTAAAATATGATTTATTTTAACTAACTTCTGATCTCTAATATCTAAAAAGCTAAAAAGCTAAAAAGCTAAAAAGCTAAAAAGCTAAAAAGCTAAAAAGCCAAAAAGCCAAAAGTCCAAAAATCTAACTTCCACCAATGAAAAACATCCAAAAAATAGCCGTTATAGGAGCAGGTACAATGGGAGCAGGCATTGCCCAAATGAGTGCAATGGCAGGCTATGAAACGATTTTATTCGACATCAAAGCGGAGGCATTGGACAAAGCAATGGCGAACATTCATAAAAATTTGGATGGTGCCATTAAGCGAAATAAAATTGAAATAGATGACAAGTCTTTGATTATCAGTAGAATACAAACAACTCATCAATTCAGTGATTTGGTAGCTGATGTCATTATTGAGGCAGTGGTGGAAAAATTGGGGATTAAGGTAGATATTTTTAATCGTTTAGCAGCGCAAAATGCGGACAATGCCATTTTTGCCAGCAATACTTCCTCCATTCCCATTACAAGAATAGCAGCACAACTGCCTCATCCTGAGCGAGTTGTAGGAATGCACTTTTTTAACCCAGCCCACATTATGAAGTTAGTAGAAGTAATTTCTGGTGCAGCTACAAGCCCTGAAATTGCTTTGACTGTCAAGGCTTTAGCGGAGAAAATGGGCAAAAAAGCAGTAATGGCAAAAGATGCCCCCGGGTTTATTGTCAATCGAGTAGCGCGGCATTTTTATGTAGAAAGCCTGCAAATTTTAGAGGAACAAGTTGCTGATTTGGCCGCTATTGATGCTTTGGTAAAGGCCAGCGGTTTTCGTATGGGACCGTTTCAGTTAATGGATTTAATCGGAGTAGATACCAACTTTTCGGTCACCCAATCCATGTTTGAATCCTTTCATTATGCGTCTCGTTTTCGACCTAGCCGCACCCAACAACAGAAAGTAGAAGCAGGGCATCATGGACGAAAAACAGGCAAGGGCTTCTACGATTATTCCAGTTAAACGAATGGCAAAAAGCCATGAAATGACGATTTTATGTCATGTTTTTGTTAAGAATGATTTTTTTCTCCTCTTTTTTTCACAATTCCGTGAAAAGCTATTTGTTATATGTTCAACATTTCCTACCTTTTTGAGAATTAACCAATTTTTTGTATTTTTTGAAATTAAAAAGCTAGTGTTATATATAGCTTTGTAGACGAATGTCTGCTGAATGAAGGAGAATTGTGCTGAACCCAAAGTTAGATTTTTGTCGTATGAAAATAGGCAACATAAACATCTCTAATTATTGACCTGTTTATGATAGACTATTTGACAAAGTTTGCGTCTGAAGTAGGAATAAATTTATTGTTGAAGTTTTATAGGTAACGCAACGCTTTTTAAATAGTGAAGCATCTATAAGAGATATAGGTATAGGATTTAATTTTAAATTTCTGTATTTGATTTGCAATATGAACTAAATTGACCCTTAGTTCATTTGATGCAGTTAATAATGTGTTTTTTTAGTTTGGTATGCTGTTGATTAAGAAAAAATTAAGGATTGATTTTTTTTATTTGGAAAAATAAAGCCTTATAATTTTACAACTTTCCAAACTCCAAAATAGTTCAACAACATAAATATACATTTATTTTATCCACTACTAAGCTATCCCATTATGAAAGTACACATATTGTCATTACTTGCAGTTTTGCTGATTTTAACAGGAAGTAATTGTGAAACTCATGCTCAAAATTATGTAAGTCCTTTAGAAACAAGTGTTTATAAGGTTCAACTGGGGGTATACAATCAATTAAATTGGAAGGCATTTGAAGCATTAGGCGAATTGAGTGATTTACTACAGGTGGTACCCGGTGCTAAAGGTACTCTAAAAGTTTGGTTGGGAAATTTTAGAGATGCCCAAAAAGCCGATCAAATAGTACAATCTGTTCGACAAAAAGGCTTTAAAGATGCTTTTTTAATAGTTGAAAAAAATACGATAGCACCAGAAGTACGCCCTTCTAAGACTCCTAACTTTCGACCTAGTACCGTGATAGGCACTACAGAACAGCAACCTACGCGTGCCGTTTTGCCACCAACAACAAGCCCTACTCCCAGTAGAGAACAAGTTTTTAAAGCAGAAGAAGCGGTAGTAGTTGTGCCTAGACCTAAACCTACTGCTAAAGAAGTGCATGAAAATATTTTATGGGCTGATAATATTGCACTCGGTAAGGGAATCTCGCCAAATACTTCTTCTTTAATGGAGGCGGAAACTGCATTTATGACCAAAGCAGCGCAAAGTGTTACGCCTAGTTTGAATGACAGGCAAGATGATTATAATTCTGAATTTCAAAGCGGCGATACAGGCTATGCAGGTGATGACCGCAAAATTGAATGTCGAGATTGCAAATTGCCAATGCCTTTACATTTAGTAGAACTCGGAACGTATAAAGCATTAGAGCCTAATAAATTTATGGATATGTATGACTATGGTTTTGTGTATGCTAAAGAAACGAATGGCATGACAAAGGTGTTATTAGGACCTTTTTATACGATTAAAGAAGCAAAAGAAGCGCGTACAATTGCCGAAAAGAAAGGCTATCAACAAGCAGATTTACACCGCATTTACTACGATGCCGAAGCCATCAGCCGAGATGAGTTGACAGAGGCCATTCGCAATAAAAAGGTATTTATGGGCTTTAATAAACTGTTTTGATGGAATAGCAATTTTGTTTGTTGAGTTATTTATTAGATATTTGTTGTTCATCATTGTAGGCAAGTTTTATTCTTTTAAAAATATTAATAACGATATAATGTATTTTTATATAATGCAATAAATCATTGGACTACAAATCACCAATCACTGGTCTACGAATTACAAATCTATGTTTACCTATAACGATACACTTAATTTTTTATCAAAATTAACTTATAAACGAATTTGGAATGTTGCCAAAATTCTGGCTTCTTTCTATGCTGCCAAATGGACGGGTAAGCCTCATCAATGGGGCTTGCCCTTCAACATTTCCTTTGAGCCTACCACTTTTTGTAATCTCCGCTGCCCTGAATGTCCAAGCGGTTTGCGCTCCTTCACCCGACCTACGGGCATGTTGCATAAAGATTTTTTTAGAGAAACCATTCAGGAACTCGCCGATCATTTGATTTATCTTTATTTCTATTTTCAAGGAGAGCCTTACCTCAATCCACAGTTTTTGGATATGGTAAAATACGCTTCTGAACGTGGTATTTACACAGTTACCTCTACCAATGCTCATTTTTTGGATGATGAAAATGCCAAACGAACCATCGAAGCAGGTTTGGACCGAATCATTATTTCGATTGATGGCACAACACAAGAAACTTATCAGTCGTATCGAGTAGGGGGGAAGTTGGACAAGGTATTGGAAGGCACACGCAATTTAATTCAATGGAAAAAAGAATTGAAGTCTACAACACCCCACATTATTTTTCAATTTTTGGTAGTGAAACCTAATGAGCATCAAATTGATGATGTATTGAAATTGGGAAAAGAAATAGGTGTGGATCAGGTGGTATTTAAAACAGCACAGGTCTATGATTATGAACAGGGCAACCCACTAATTCCGACTATTGATAAATATGCGCGCTACGCCAAACAATCAGACGGTACATATAAGATTAAAAATAAGTTATTAAATCATTGTTGGAAATTATGGCATTCTTGTGTAATTACTTGGGATGGAAAAATTGTGCCTTGTTGTTTTGATAAAGATGCAACGCACAAAATGGGTGATTTAAAAACTGATTCTTTTAAAAATTTATGGCATAGTGATGCTTACAATCGCTTTCGAATAGCCATTTTAAAATCTCGCAAAGAAATAGATATTTGTGCGAACTGCTCAGAAGGAACAAAGGTTTGGGCGTGATGTGAAATATTGATAAAGTAAAACTTAAAGATTAGCCTTATAAAGAATTGGTTTACTAGGACTTGCATCTAACTCTAAGCTGGTAATCATCAAATTAAGCAAATAAGTTCCATCTTTAATAGTATTAGAAATGTAGATGAGTTCCGTAATAGTGCTTTGCAATCGCGGATGTGTAGGATATTGCCAAAATGCTTTATGAGATAGCAATTTGCCCTCATCCTGTTCCCGATCAACAGATGGCAGGTCAAGCAAAAGATGCTGTATGCCTTGCTGAACAATGTATTCAGTGGCAGTATGATGTAAATAAGGCGGATTTGCCCCTGAATAATTGGTTCGCAACTTCCAATCATCATTCGGCATTGTTCGAATAATTAATGCTGCTGGATTTTTTTTATTTAATGCTTCTTGAATTTGTAAAAGAGTAATCACTCTATCTCCATTCTCCATTTTTTGTGGATAAATACTCACCAATTCTGCCCAAAAGAAAAACTGTTTTAAACACTGATTCAGCGTATAACCATCAGGAGAAATATGCCCAACACATTCCGTATGCGTGCCATTTCCATGAGGGTTAAACTGCACATTTTTAAAATTCAACAGCCCACCTTCATCCATATCCCCCACAAAATCCCCTGCTCGAACAGGCTCAATCTGCAAAAGCGGTGCATAAAAAGCATTCACCGTTTCCATTCCCTCTTTTAATGGAATAGAAATATCTAAAGGTTGGTTAAAGTCAATTTGGTATTGATGGCCATTGGGGTGTTGAAGGGTGGTTTTCATCATGCTGCAATTAAGGTTTTTTTATGGAAAAAAGCAAGTATTTTAACTATAACACAATAGTTAAATGCTACTCTTTATTTGATTAAAATAATGAGTGTCAATACTTTAGAATAAAATTGTGATCAATTAATTAGTGCTTGACACTTAAATAACTTGATTTAGGGTGAGTTTTTTATATGAGATAAGATGAAATGTATTTGGCTGTAAAGGCGAGTTTGAAAAATACCCCCACCTTCCTTGTCATTTCCCATTTATTCTCTTATATTTATATTAGGTACAGGTGTGAGGTTTTTCCTCGCTCCGAACCCAAATAGGTAGCCAGAGGCTACATCTTATAAATACAAAAAAAGCCACTTAAAAACACAAAAACCATATGCCAAAGCCAAAAGACATCAACCCACAACCACCAATTACCAAAGAAAACATCCAACTAAAACAACCGCAAACGGTAGCGGGGGGCTTACCTGCTATTACCTCGGCGGTGAAACATGCTTTTCGAGAAATGGATGCTCAACAGTCCATCAAAACCCTGTTTCAAGTCAATCAAATGGATGGTTTTGACTGCCCGGGTTGTGCATGGCCTGATCCTGATGATAGGCGGTCGGTTTTGGGAGAATATTGCGAAAATGGAGCGAAAGCCATTGCAGAAGAAGCCACCAAAAAGCGCGTAACACCCGAATTTTTCCAACAATATACGGTCGCAGAACTCTCCCAATACTCCGATTTTTGGCTAGGCAAACAAGGGCGAATCACGCAGCCTATGGTGCTACAGACAGGGCAAACTAAGTACGAACCCATTAGCTGGGAATCCGCTTTTCAACTGATTGCCAAGCATTTAAACGAGCTAAACAATCCTAATGAAGCCATTTTTTACACTTCAGGGCGAACAAGTAATGAGGCTGCTTTTTTGTATCAACTATTTGTCCGTCAATTTGGTACGAATAACCTTCCTGACTGTTCCAATATGTGTCACGAATCCAGTGGCGTTGCCCTGTCCGAGACAGTAGGGATTGGCAAAGGCTCGGTTAAATTAGAGGATTTTTATGTGGCCGATCTCATTATTATTCAGGGGCAAAATCCGGGGACAAATCACCCTCGAATGTTGTCCGCATTGCAACAGGCAAAACGCAATGGGGCTAAAATCATTACCATTAACCCCTTACCAGAGGCAGGTCTATTGCGCTTTAAAAATCCGCAAGAGCTATCGGGTTTTGTCGGTAGTGGCACGCAGTTGACAGATTTATTTTTGCCTGTAAAAATTAATGGGGATGTTGCTTTATTGAAGGGAATTATGAAAATTTTATGGGATGAAGAACAAGCAAAGGATGATATTTTTGATAAAGAATTTATTAAAAACAAAACCGTTGGTTTTGAGGAATTTATAGCCGATTTAAAGGAGCAGGATATTGTAAAATTGGCAAAAGCTTGTGGCATTTCGGTGCGTGAAATGGAACAGGCAGCCGATCTAATTATGCAATCCAAAAACATCATTATTTGCTGGGCAATGGGTATTACACAGCATAAAAACGGTGTAGAAAATATACGAGAAATTGTAAACTTACTATTGCTAAAAGGCAGCATTGGCAAAGCAGGAGCAGGCACTTGTCCTGTGCGTGGACATAGCAACGTACAAGGCGACCGCACGATGGGTATTTGGGAAAAACCTAAAGCTGCTTTTCTGGAAAAACTAGCGCAAGTCTTTGATTTTGAGCCACCTAGCGCGCATGGTTACAATACGGTTGAAGCCATTCAAGCAATGGCAGACAACAAGGCGAAGGTATTTATAGCAATGGGTGGGAATTTCCTATCCGCAACTCCCGACACAGAATTAACCGCCGAAGCCCTGCAAAACTGCGATTTGACCGTACAAATATCCACAAAATTGAATCGTAGCCATTTGTTACATGGCAAAACAGCTTTAATTCTACCCTGTTTGGGACGCAGCGAAAAAGATATACAAAAAAGCGGCGAACAGTTTGTCAGTGTGGAAAATTCGATGGGCGTGGTGCATCAATCTAGGGGAAAATTGCCGCCTGCTTCACCGCATTTGCGGAGCGAACCCGACATTGTTGCAGCTTTAGCAATGGCAACACTAGGGACACGCTCAAAAGTAGATTGGCAGGCCTTAGTAGACAATTACGATTTGATTCGCGACAAGATTGAACAGGTGATCGCTGGCTTTGACAATTACAATGAACGAGTGCGAAAAAAAGGCGGTTTTTATTTGCCAAATGGAGCTAGAGAAGGTCAATTTAATACTTTAAGCAAAAAAGCACATTTTACTGTTAACCAAGTAGTTACTCATCAACTATCAGCAGGCGAATACCTCATGATGACAATTCGCAGTCACGACCAATTTAACACGACCATTTATGGTTTAGACGACCGCTACCGAGGCATTTACAACGGTCGGCGAGTAGTGATGATGAACGAACAAGACATGCAAAAAGCCTCCTTTAAGAAAGGCGATTTTGTCAATTTATACAGTCATTACGAAGGAAAAAAACGCGTTGCAGCCTGCTTTATGGTTGTACCTTACCCCATTCCGCGACAGTGCGTAGCAACCTATTTCCCCGAAGCAAATGTATTAGTCCCCCTGCATTTAAAAGCCCATAAAAGCGATACCCCTGCCTCTAAATCGGTTGTGGTAAGGATGGAGTTGTGTGGGTGAGGGGATTGGGGAATAATAAGGTACATATTTAGACTCATTTAATTTTGTCTGACACAAAAAACGGGAATTATAATCAAATGAAACAACCCAAAATAAAGAAGTTTCCAACAGAAATTTTCTGCCATCCATATATAGAACATTCAGATGAAGCAATAAAAGCATTGAACAAACAATACTGTTTATACTTAAAAGGGACTTGTAAAAAGCCAAGAAAAAGTGAACCGCATATAAAAGTAGGTGTTTGTAGTGTAGGATATAAAGGTTTTTTGGATAGGTATCAGCCCATCATTATTTGTCCACATAGATTTAATGATAAAGCATTATTTGATGCTATAAAAGAGGAATATTTAACAGATTGGAGTAAGCCAATTGAATGGGTTACAGAAGTTAATATTGGTGTTGGTGGTAATGTGGATTTTGTAGCAGTTCAAAGAGATACAAAAAATAAAGTCGATGATTTTTTATGCGTTGAGTTTCAGGCAGCTGGAACAACGGGAACGCCTTGGCAAGCTGTTCTTGATTTCAAAGCTAACCTAAAGTTTGAAAAAGATAACTATCCTTATGGCATAAATTGGGCTAATGAGTTTATGAAAACAATGATGCAACAGGTCTACAAAAAAGGTAAAATCATAGACTATTGGCAAAGAAAAATCATATTTGTTATACAAGATGTCGCACTAGCTTATCTGAGACAAACAGTAGATACAAGTGATTTGAGATCTGCAAATAATAAAGACCCTATTCACTTCTGTACATTTAGACTAGATTGGAATGAAATAACAGTTAAATGGGATTTGGTTTTCAATGAAAAAGTCAGCACCGATTTAGATGGAATAAACAAAATACTTGGTGGGGCAGGTAAAGAAAGATACTTAACCCAAGAGCAATTCAAAGAAAATATCTTGAAAAAAGGAGTGACAGACGGAGTTTTTAAACGGAATTAAACAAATTCACAGCTCCAAGCACACGCTTTTTTGATAATTCAATATAATTTTCACTAAGGTCTATGCCAATGCCACGCCGATTTAACTTTAAGGCAGTGCAAACCGTACTGCCTGTTCCAGAAAAGGGGTCTAAAACGATGCCATTTTCGGGGCAAGTTGCCTGAATTGGAGCCAATAATAATTCTTCGGGAAATACGGCATAGTGAGCGTCTTTTCGCCATTTATCTTCGGGAACAATGCGCCAAATATCCGACGGTAAAAAGCCTTTTGCACCCATTTTTAATATATAAAACCCTTTATCTGCAAGCTCTTTAGCTCTGCCACTTACTTTTTTATTATTACTATGAAAAGTTCTTTGATAGCCTCTAATAGTCATTCTAAAATCAACAATTTCCCCCTGTTTCATGGATAGTAAGGTCGAATCAAGAGCCTGTAAAGCGTTTGCCTTTTCCTGTTCACTCAAGTCTTTGGATTCAGTAATCTGTTTTCGGTATTTTACGCCACTCACACCTGTTGCAGATACCAATGTGCCATTTGATTTTCTCGGTTTCTTTTTAGGTTTTATACGGATGGCATCGTGGTCGTAGTGGTATTTTTTTTGTTTTACAAAATGAAATATATGTTCATAAACATCCCTTAATCTATCTTTAGCACTTTGTGTACCTTTCATTTGATCCCAAATAACCGCATTGCGAAGAATCCAGCCTCTATCCTGTAATTCTATTGCTACTCGCCAAGGAATACCCATCAAATTTTTATTGTAGTATTTATCCCCAAGATTTAACCATAAAGAGCCTGTTTTTTTTAACACTCGTTTAACTTCATCAAAAATATCCGCTAAATTTTTGACAAAATCTCTATAGTCTTTCTCATCTCCTAAGTGAACAGTCCCATTTGAGGATAAATCATATTTACGCATTTGCCAGTAGGGAGGAGAAGTAAATACACAGTCAACAGATTCATCTGGAATCTCTTTTAATTTTTCAAGACAGTTGCCTAAAATGAAAATGTGATTTGTTTCACCATTAAAAAAAAAATCAATATTATTCATTGGTTTTATTTTTTCTTTACAATTTCAAGATTCAAATTTACTACTCCAATCATTCTTTCACTTTCATTTTTTCTACCTTCCCCACCTTCTGCTCCCCCTTCTTCCGATAAGGATAAATCGTACCAAAGCCATGACTAACGGCTTTGCCCAAACCAATATAATTTGGCAGAGCAACATTGGTGCAAAAAGCGAGGTCGAAAGCTAAAAAGGTAGTGTCTTTATAGGTCGTATGTTTTTGGCGATAAAAATCGGTAATTTCTAGCTCAATTTGTTGATCAATCGTCCACTCCATATTTTGAGCGAAACTTAAAATATTACCTATCAATATTTTTTTCAGCAAAGCTATTTTATCTACCAAACTGTTTTGTTGTAAATACTGTTGATGATTTTCTTGATTTAAAGCTAACCAACTGAATAAGCGATATTTATAAATGGGCTTATCTGCAAGTTCTAAGTTATATTGTCGCAGGTCTAAATTTTCGATTCGCATTTTTCGAGGCTCCCCAGCAATATTTAAAGTCCAGTCACTGTGTTTAAACAATTCGTGAGCGTCCTCAATTGCTTTTTCTGTGATAAACAACAAACTCGCATTTTTTTGCTTGCGTTTATACTGCACTAAAGGATAGCGATGTATACATTTGCCATTTTCTTCATGGTTGTGGTAAACATCAAATTCATAGCCTGCCTTCTGTGCCACAGCCTTGCGAAAAGCCGAAATTTCAGCAGCACCCAATGGCATATCTAAAAAAACTTGTAGTAATTTGATGGTGTTCATTT
>JAHDHV010000579.1 GCA_020631155.1 Bacteroidota bacterium
TTATATCTTATATCTTATATCTTATATCTTATATCTTATATCTTATATCTTAAATTAATATCTTACTAGTCGAAAATCTTCATTATATTTCAAGCGCACCTTAATATAACTTGCCACTCGTTTTTCATAATCTTGTAAACGAGTAGAATCTGCCTCTGGCTTCCAATTAATAGATATAATATTTACCATTTTCATCACCGCTTTATTGGGTTGTGGCACCAATCGAATGCTATCACGATTGAGGCTATCCAGATAAACGGTGTCATTGGGCATTGCAAAATCGGTTTCCAACATCCGGGAAGCTCCCAAGCGATTGAGTTCAGGATACATTGCCTTCAACTCCTTTTGTAGCACTTGAAATTCAAGCGAATCTATAGCAGGTTTCCGTATTTTGTTTTGCAAATTCACAATTTTAGCCAATTCCGTTTTTTGCTCCTGCAATTGACTTTGCACCTCAAATACCACTTTATTTACCTCATCCGTAATTTCCGAAGTCATTCGCTCTTTTTCCTCCTGCGATACATCCACTTGAATGAGTTCCAATTCTGCGTTTTCTAAATTAGGATATTTTTGCAAAGTCGCCTCCAATGTTGGAATGGTATCCATAGGAAAACTTTCTCCAACAAGGTAAATTTTTAGCTCGGCTATAGTATCCAAATCATTAAATTTCCATTGTAGTGCCTCTCGTTTTTCGCTATTGATTTCGGTAGCTACGAAATTTTTCACATTATTATCTCGTGCAATTCTATTTAGTGTATTGAATAAAATAAATATACTAGGAATCAGCATCAAACTAACAAATGCACCAATATAAAATGTTGTTTTACGCTTATCAGAAGGATTTACATATTCTTTTAAAGGGAATTTAAGGTAACGAACTACCAAATAAGTGGTAAATGCAATGATCACTGCATTAATAAAAAATAAGTACAAAGCCCCTCCCCAAATCGCAGGATTGCCCTTTGCCAAACCATAACCAACCGTACAAAGCGGAGGCATCAAGGCGGTGGCGATGGCTACGCCCGGTATCGCATTGGTTTTATCACTCCTCGAACCTGCTACGATGCCCGCAATGCCCCCAAATAAGGCGACCAAAGCATCTAGTAAAGTAGGTTGGGTACGGGAAAGCAACTCATGGGTAGGGCTGCCTAGTGGGGTTAAGGAAAAATACAATAAACTGGTGAGAATACTGACCGTGATGGCAATGAAAAAGTTCTGGATCGACAGCCATAGGGTTTCCCGATCATTGATGCCGATGGCTAAACCGATGCCCAATATCGGCGACATTAAAGGGGAAATTAACATTGCACCAATGATGATGGCTGGCGCATTATTGTCCAAACCAATAGCGGCGATCATGGCTGCGGAAATTAATATCCAAACGTTGTAGCCTTTGATTTGTATATACTTTACAATTGAGTCTATAGTTCCCTGCTTATCAGTACCTTCTCTTAGGTCAAAAATATGCGTGAACCAGTCCCAAGCGTCTTTTAATCGCTGAGTAAGGCTGCCACTGCTTTTTCTATTATTGTTATCTGCCATAATTTATATTAGATAGATTTGAGACGTGAGATTTGAGACGTGAGATTTATAGATTTCGGATTTCGGATTTAAAATTATTTTAGAGGAGAGGACTTAACAAATCACGAATATACCAGTCAACAAGTCCACAAATCACAAACATACATTCAAAAATAAGGAAAACATTTACGAACTTTGTATTTTAGCAAAAAAATAAATTAAAATGATTTCTGTAAAAGCTGCCGAGCGCATTATTGTACAACAAAAAATGGATTTTCCAAGTGTTTTGCTTCCTTTACAACAAACAGTTGGCAAAATATTGGCGGAAAATCTGTATGCTGACCGCGACTTCCCCCCCTATAACCGCGTTGCAATGGATGGCATTGCTATACAGTATGCTGCTTTTGAGAAAGGTATTCGGGAATTTCCTGTACAACAAATGGCAACAGCAGGCTCTCCCATTTATACTTTGCAAAACAATGAACACTGCATTGAAATAATGACAGGTGCCATACTATCTCACAATGCTGATACTGTTATTCGTTATGAGGATGTGCAAATCCATGAGAACAAAGCCACAGTAATGGTTGAGCAAATTAAAGCCATGCAAAACGTTCATCATCAGGGCAATGACCGCAAACAGGGCGATCAAGTTGTTGATGCTGGCACGCTTATATCGGCTGCGGAAATCGGTGTGGCGGCAACCATTGGAAAAACCCATTTAAGGGTGCTACAGTTCCCAAAAGTTGCACTTATTTCTACTGGTGACGAACTCGTAAGCATTGGGACACAACCGCTTGCCCATCAAATTCGCCAATCTAATATGCCGACTTTGCAAGCTGCTTTATCACAATGGGGCTTCGATTCCAAGCATTTTCATTTACCCGATGAGGAAGCGATTATTTATGAAAAAATGTCAAATCTACTCACAAATTATCCACTTATTTTATTGAGTGGTGGCGTTTCCAAAGGCAAAAAAGATTATTTACCAAAAGTGCTAAAGTCTTTGAATGTCAAGGAGTTATTTCATCGAATACAGCAGCGTCCGGGCAAGCCTTTTTGGTTTGGAAAAGCAGCAACGGGTAGTTTGGTCTTTGCCTTCCCCGGAAATCCTGTATCTACTTTTGTGTGCTTTCATCGCTATTTTAAAACTTGGCTACAAGCAAATTTAGGGCAATCTACAAAGCCAACTATTTACGCAATTTTGGCAAAAAAAGTGGAATTTAAACCCAATTTGACTTACTTTATGCAAGTAAAAACGCAATTTAATCAACAAGGGCAATTTTTGGCTACTCCTGTACGGGGGCGTGGCTCTGGTGATTTAGCAAATTTGGTTCATGCCGATGGCTTTTTGGAGTTGCCACAGGGTAAAGATACTTTTGAAGCAGGAGAAACATTTCCGTTTTTTTCTTATAGGTGGTGAGATATAAGATTTAAGATTTAAGATATAAGACATAAGATATAAGACATAAGATTTAAGATTTAAGATTTAAGATTTAAGATTTAAGATTTAAGATTTAAGATATAAGATTTAAGATATAAGACATAAGATTTAAGACGGGAGATAGGAGACTAATATCGTGGATTCGTCACTAACAAATAATATATTTTATTTATAAAAAACTTTAAAACCTTATAACTTTGTAAC
>JAHDHV010000580.1 GCA_020631155.1 Bacteroidota bacterium
ATTAGCTTCCGCCGCCTCTGTTTAAGAGGTAACGAATAGAAAATGCGGTACCAGTAGCACTAAATAAGCGTCCTTTTCCAATACCAATACGAGGTTTCCAGTCTAATGATACATTGAATGGAACCTTTGGGAAGGTATATTCTGCACCAATAATTCCATCAATACCAAGACTAATGCCATTATCATCATCGAAGTCGCTACCTACGGTGAGACCAGCTCCAAGTCCTAAACCATAGTACCAGTCAAGGTTATTAATATTAGGAATATCGTTGGTGATTTCATAGAGGGCTGTCAGGTTGATTTGATTAAAGTTACGCCCTAAATTAAAGTAACCAATTACTTCGAGCGCATTATTGCCCATTGCTGTTTTGTAAGTAAGTCCTCCGCCATTTGTTAGGCGTAAACCTACGGCACTTTGGTAATTTAGCTGTGCGGATGCTGTAAACATGACCCCGAAGGTCAGCATTAAAACACATAAAATTTTTTTCATGATTCTTAAGGTTAATTATTAAAAAATGTGATTGATTGTTGTACTTGAGTGAGCGATAAAACATTAGGGTACATAGAATGGAATCACATTTAAATGATAAACTTTCCCAAAATAAGTGAAAAGATTATAACTTTTAAAGTTTTGGCGAGCTTGTTTTGTTTGTTTTATTAGGGAACGAGTGTAGATGTATCTGTTTTGCTTAATAGAACGATGATATTCGAGTAAATTTCGGAGATGCTTTTTTGGGTTTTCTTGTTACTTTGATAAGTCGTTTTTTTGCCTGCTACATCTACTTCCCAGTGGTGTTGGGTGTCTGTAAAGATGTGATGTATTTGTTGAGTTGGAATGGTAGCAGTATATCGAAAGTGATATTCTTTTTTTACTTTTTCCTTAAATAATAAGTGGGGATTAGAGAGGTTTATTCTTTCTTGAGGAGCTACTTGAATAGTCGCGGCAAGCTTATCGGTATTGAGGAGGCTAGGAGAATAGATCGAAAAATTGACAGTAGCTATTTGACTAGTGTCGCGGAAGGTGAAATCGGCCAGTAGGGTACTTGTGGTAGCTTCATAACTAAGTGGCTTAAAAAAATATTGGTTGATAGAGGGACTAACATAAAAGACTTCCCAATCTTTGGCACTTGACCATGTTGCATTTTTTTTGAAAGAAGCACAAGCACTCAACAATAGGATTAAACAAACACAGCTAAATAGCCCAAAATGATTCTTCATTGTTTTTTAATTCGATTATTGACAAATAAACTATCTGTATAAAGTTGTTTGATGAAATCAGCATCTTTACTACATACATTGACCAAATAGGTTAATTGATCTTTTTCTGAGAAATAAAGGTAACGAAAGATATGGTTATTCCCAATTTGGCTTTTCATACTGATATAATCAGCTTGTTCATTGACTTCGTGGCTATCAAGTTCAGGTGAGTTGAATCGTTCTTTTAGTGTTTGTGGAGCGTCATTGAAGGAAACACCAATAAAAGTGCGATAGCTTTTAGATAGGATATACTTATTTAGTGGAATGTTTTCTTGCCCTAATATAATGGTCGCATAGTCATCAAGTACTACTTGACTAATATCAGCTACTATTTCATTATTTGCAAGGACATATTTTTGGTTTTTGCCAAAGTAAATAAAGTTATTGTTACAGGCTGTAATCAGAGTGATAAGTGTTATTGATAATAGCAGTTTTTTCATAAATTGGGTTTTGTTGAGTTATTAAAAAATAAAACGGGAAAAGTAAAAAACTTTTCCCGCTTTGTGTGCTGTGTCAATTAAGACAAAACAATTATATCTTATTCGCCTGTAACAATTGTTTCATAAGAAACAACAAAGTTTAAAAATACCATGTTGCGTTTGAAATCAACCGTAGAGATATTAGTAATACCACCGTTTTTGGCAGCAGTACGGATACTCGCATCTCCTCCATCAGGGTTAAACATACTCAAAATTTGAGTGGTAGAAGCCTTACCTACCTTAGATCCTACTGGATTACTAGTTGCATTAATTGGCATGGTCATCGAACAAGATGTCATTGTTAATACGGCGAAAGTACATACTAGTACTAACATTGCTTGTAACTTTTTCATATCGGTAAAAATTAATAATAAAATAAAAAATTAGTTAATAAATAAATATTTAATATGGTGCTTGGAGCTGATTATTTATTTGATAGATAAATGGCATGACACAATAGCTATGCCATTATACTTATAGACATATTAATATATGCTGTTATTTTTAGATAAAATAACACACATAATGGAATATAGGTGCTTTATGAAAGTAATTGGAGTTCTAAATAGAATAAAGAATTTTACTGAAAAGAATCTATTTAGATAAAAAAATAATGGTTAAAATTGCATAAATCACGAACACATTAATTAGACTTTATGGTGTGATCACTTAACGAGGCGAATGTAGTTATTTAATACTTGAAATAAAACATTTCTTTTTATTATTATATTGATATTACATAAAAATGACATCAGGTTTTATGATTTAAATTTATCCAAATCTCTTCGTTCTTTTTTAGTTGGACGACCTGTTCCTTTTTCTCGAAGCGCGTTAGGAAGCTCATGAAAAATAGCTCTGAGTTTTTTTCCTTTTGGGCGAGGAGGTGGAGGAGGTGAAAAGTCTTCATAGCATTTTACAGCTAGAGGGGCACCCACCCGATTAGCAATGAGTGTTTTTACTTTTACAATTTTTTGTTCTGCTCCTTTTTGAACTTTGATGGTTTCTCCAATTTGCACAGAACGAGATGGTTTGACGCTTTTTCCTTCAATTTTCACCCTTCCTGCTTTACAGGCATCACTGGCAAGTGTACGAGTCTTAAAAATGCGAATAGCCCATAACCACTTATCAATTCTTACTTTATCTACTTGTTTCATCATCTTTATTGGTTATTAATAACAGTTACTAAAGCGATTAGGCATTAAAATAGTTCATAAAAATAGGATTTAATAAGTAACGGTTAAAAAATAAAAAGGGGCATCCAATTATATGGATGCCCCCTTTTTTACTTTATAAAGTTAAAAAGATGTTTACTTAGTAAAGATGAAAAAATAAATTGATCAAATACTGCTAGACTATTTGCTAACAAGACAAGACGAAAAACGTAGGCATAGCCGTAGGCTCTGGCGAGGCTTTTCAACGTAGTATTGT
>JAHDHV010000581.1 GCA_020631155.1 Bacteroidota bacterium
CTGTTAAATAACGACAAACTGTTAGGTTGAAAACTAGAAGATTTGAAACATACCAATTCACGAGCTGTCAAAATCAGCAAAACCTGTTAGGTAAAAAAGCATGGCATTTGAAACATATCAAAAATAATTCGTAATTCGTAATTGCTAATTCGTAATTAAAATAACGAAGTTATTTTTCCAAGGCTCTTACTTCGGCTTTAGCTTTTTCTTCATCTACAAAATAAAATAAGGCTCCACCAATCACAAACAAAATGGCGACCGATGTGATGCTGATTCGGGAAGCGGTATCATTTGCCAAACCCATATTTCGCATCAACATGCCTACCGAACCAATTAAAAGCGGACCAAGTACTGCCGCATATTTGCCCACCATATTATAAAAACCAAAGTACTCTGCTGATTTTTCTACAGGAATAATTTTAGCATAATAAGAGCGACTTAATGCCTGTATACCGCCTTGCACCAACCCAATGATAATAGCCAACATATAAAATTCAATTTTTTCTTGCATAAAAGCCCCCCAAATAGAAAGGAAAAAGTACACAACCAACGCAATATAAATCCCTTTTTTCGCTCCAATTCGCTCACCAATAAAGCCAAAAGCAATAGCAGCAGGAAAGCCCACAAATTGCGTCAACAATAAAGCGGTTATCAAATCCTCCGATTTAAAACCGATGGATAGGCCGTAATCTACCGCCATGCGAACAATGGTATCTACGCCATCAATGTACAGGAAGTAGGCAATTAAGAATAAAAAGATGGTTTTTAGGTTTCTAATTTCCTTAAAAGTGTGCAAAAACTGTTGGAAACCAGCCTTTAACGCACTTTGTGTTTGGTCTGCTTTGGGGTTAGGTGGTTCTTTCACAAATAGCAATAGGGGTATCGAAAATATTGCCCACCAAATGCCAACCGTCAAAAAGGAAAATTTAACTGCCGCCGCTTTGCCATCAAAGCCGAAGGTTTCGGGAGACAGTACCATCCACACATTGAGGGCGAATAATACACCGCCGCCTAAGTAACCTAGTCCGAAGCCAAAGGCAGAAACAGTGTCCATTTTTTTCTCCGAAGCAACGCCCGTAATGAGGGAATCGTAAAAAACATTGCCCCCAGAAAAACCGATGGCACCCAAAATATACAACAAAGCAGCCATCGGCCAATTGCCCTGTCCAACCCAGTATAAACCACAAGTCATTAAAATACCTAAATAGGCAAAAAACAATAGAAACTTTTTCTTGCTACTGCCTTGATCAGCTATTGCTCCCAATATCGGAGCCATCAAAGCGACAATGATACTGCCAATGGAGTTGGCTAGACCCAAATAAAAGGTGCTTTCGTTGGCATCGGCTCCTGCGCTCCAGTATTCTTTGAAAAATAAGGGGAAAAAGCCCGCCATAATAGTAGTGGCAAAAGCGGAATTTGCCCAATCATAGAGTGCCCAAGAAAAGATCGTTTTTTTATTATCTAATTGTTGGCTCATGTTGGTGAGTTGTTGAATTTAATGAATGGTATGTTGGAAATTAGAAGTTAGAGAGTAGAAGTTAGAAGTTAGAAATTAGAGAGTAGAAGTTAGTGTCTTGTTCTGAAATAATACTAGTTTAGGCTGTTAGCTTTTTGGATTTTAAGATTTGTTAATTATCCAATTAAGCAGTTTAAAATAATCCACGAATCACAAGTCCATGAATCTAATACTACAAAAAAAGCCTTCAACTATAGCTAATAGCTGAAGGCTTTCTGAATATAATGGAGTTTAAAATGCAATAAACATTTTTTTCAATTTCGTATGTGAATGAATTAATCCACTATTTTTTAATAAATCTTCTTTCTTTAATTCTTGCTTTTTTACCTGTTAGGCCACGTAAGTAAAACAATCTAGCACGTCTTACTTTACCATATTTATTCACCACAATTTTTTCAATATTAGGGGAGTAAATAGGGAAAATACGCTCTACACCGATGCCACCTGATATTTTTCTAACAGTAAATGTGCGGTTAGGGTTTGTTTCGCCGCCTCTCACTTGAATGACATCTCCCTTGAAAGGCTGTATTCTTTCTTTTGCCCCCTCTTTAATTTTGTAATAAACAGTTACATTATCACCAGCCTTAAAGTCGGGAATGTCTGTTTTGCTGACCAGTTGTTCTGTTAAGTCTCTTAGAATATCCATCATTATATATTTTATAAACCTGTTTTTCAGAAATAATCGGCTGCAAAAGTACAAAAAAGTTAGTAAAAAAGCTAATCTTTTTGTGTAAAAAAAAAATGATTTTTGAGTAACTAAGTGAGTAATTGTTCAAACTTATAAAGGATTTTCACCTATTTATACATTTTATTTTTAATATACACCATTTCACTTGCTTTTTTTCTAACCAATGACTATTTTTATAGTATAGAAAAATTGTTCCTCTTATTTAACCACACTACAAACTGCTTGGATTTACTCCTTGTTTCCAAAAAGTTCTACAACAAAGTGATTTTATTGTATTAAAAAAATCATCAACCTAGCAATTTAAAGCATCTCTTTCTCATCTAGCAGGCACTCAAAACTGAAAAAATAGGAAGCAGTTCCACTTTTGTCAATACAATGACATTTTATTCCGCTATTTTTCTGCTCTTTTGTAATTGAAAACTATCGGAAAGAAAATTATTACTTCACTAAGTACCCTATAAGCTTTGATATTGATTAAGCTATAAGGTATAAAATCAAAGTTTTGTGATGAAAAAATTATATGTCTTAGCAGTGTTTGCTGCTTTCCTATTTACGATGCTAAACATCACAGCATGTTCTGATGATGATGATGATGACAACACTCCTTTTATTGCTACTCAAGCAAATTTGAACGCCGCTACTAATGTGGTTGAGTTGGACATTAATGACAACAAATACGGCGAAAGCACTATCCCTCATAATGGCAATCCAGGCTCGGGAGAAGATACCTTCCGTGATGTTTTTTCTAGTGAAAGTGACCATTCAAATTCTGAACTAGATAAAGGCACCATTGTTATTAAACATACCTATGCTAAAAATGCAGATGGTACAAAAGGGGATTTATTGGTTACTTTTGCCATGATCAAGCGTGAAGCAGATTACTATCCAACTGGTGGTGATTGGGAATATGTTATGATGCCTAATGATGGCTCTAACGACTACAGCACCAACGT
>JAHDHV010000071.1 GCA_020631155.1 Bacteroidota bacterium
CGAGTGTGTCAAGAAAAGAGGGAAATCGTATAATAGTAGGTATTCCCCTTAATTTAAAAAGCGTTGGGATTATTTAGGGTTTTTTCTTTTTTCTTGATAAAAAAGAAACAAAAAATCAAGACGGTGAAACTTTTTCGCTAAAAATTGTCCTAAAAAGCTAAAATCTCCTAAGGTGATACTCCTTTTCTCAATCAAAGTAAGTGTCTAATAATCAAGAGATTAGATTTTGAATGAAATTCAGTAGGTTCTTAAAGACCGTATCACTACGGATATTTCTTAACGCTTTTCATGCCAATTTTCTTAACGCAAAAACTTTCAAGGTCGCCCATCAAAACCAATAAAAAAAGGATATTTTATTTTTGGGAAAAGTAAATGTTCACTGTTTATTTGGATGACATTTTGCTATTCCCTAAATCCTTGACACACTCAAATGCGCCCTTATACGGGTTTTGCTGTATCATAAGTAGACTTTGGTTAATTCGTGTTTAGAGTAGGTTCATGATATAGATAGTTGAATAAACTATTGTCAATAAAAGACTTACATTTGCTAAAAAATAATAGCTGATTTCTAACAGCTAAATATCTAAATATCCAAAAGTCTAAAGAGCCAAATCTCCAACAAAAAAAAATCCCACAGAAAAAGAAATTCTTCTGTGGGATGAAATTTAATAAAGTACCATCTTGATAGCTATAAATAAAATCTTTCGATTATTCTTTATTGGCTTTTTCAAACTTCGCGGTGAAGTCTCTGATAGCATTATTAACTTGTTCGATCTTGTCGTAATTCAATGAATAGTAAATAAATTTACCTTCTCTTTTCGTTTCCACTAAGTCTGCATTCCTCAAAATTCTAAGATGCTGAGAAGTGATAGACTGCTCCAACTTCAGAGTATTATAAATTTTATTTACATTGATAACGCTCTTCTTGTCTATAAATTCTAAGATAGATAAACGAAGAGGGTGAGCGATAGCTCTTAACAGTTCGCTCGCAGTGTCCAATTCATGTTGATTAAATGCTGCCATTTTACATTTTTTTTTCTTATATAATAAGATAAACAGAAAATTTATTTAAAAATACGATAAAATTATTGAAAATGTTTCAAAAAGTAAGCCCTGATATAGTTATACGATAAGGTCATCAGAGCCAGAATGTTGTCCTAAGACGTTTGTTATCTTGCTAATTCTTCTACCAATTGCGCGATTTCAGAAATGCGATCATGGTTTAATGAATAAAAGATATATTTACCATCACGTTCTGTAATTACAACACCAGCTCTTCTTAAAATCGCTAAGTGTTGAGATGCAACAGATTGCTCTAAACGCAACTTCACATATATTTCCGTTACAGTTAACTTCTGATTATCCTCAAGAAGCTGAATGATATTTTGACGAAGCTTGTGGTTAACGGCACGTAAAACTAGCACAGCTTTTCTTAGTAAACCATAATCCAGCTTGATGGGATTGTCAGAGTTTTGTCGAATGATTACAGAATCAGGTTTTGCTAGTGTTCCCATTTCTTTAAATTTAGTTAATTAAATTATGAAATATCTTTATTAAAATTTACACTTGTGAATATTTTGAAATAAATTAAAATCATTATCCACACTGCAAATGTACGAAAAAAAATTAGAAAAAACAATAAAGAGAGAAAAAAAATAATAAAGAAATCGTTTAATGTTTGTTCCAGTAGTAACTTTAGCTTTATAAAAGTTGAAAAAGTTACATTATTATTACAAAAAATACATAGAAAAAACATTAGCAGTGTTGACTCCAAAATACCAAGTATAAAAAAATGTCTTTAAATTTAATTATTAGTGCTTTACAAAATTATTTATGGCTTATAACCTTTTTGAAAGGTTTTAGATAAGCCCCCTTATAATAAGAAATATCTGAAAAAGAGTTTTCTATATACTTTTTTTCTGCTAACTTAATTAAATTCCTCGCAGAGCAAAGTTGTTTGACGTATGTTATACTATTGTGTTTTGTTAATTTAACAAATTCTTGATAATATTTGTTCGCTCCATTACCAAAATAAACAATCGAATTTTGCTCGGCTAAAGCCAAAAAGTCTGCTTCTGTCATCACTTTCGGATGCGCCGCTGTTAGTTCTGTTAATTGTGAATCGTATATAGCCATGTAAACTTCCATGCGGCGCGCATCAATCATGGGTAGATAGTGATATTGAGCAGATGCCCCTTCTTCAAATTGCTGTATGGCTTGAAATGCCAGAGCTTCTAATGTGTTAATGCCAATAAGAGGAATGTTTAAGGCATAACACAATCCTTTTGCTGTTGCCAAACCAATGCGAATACCTGTATAACTCCCCGGCCCTGCACTCACACTTATCGCATCAAGGTCTTTTAATTGGTAAGTAGTTTTATTGTCAAAGAGCTTTTGAATAAATACGCTCAATAAAGAGGCATGTAACTGACCGTCAGCCTCTTCTAAATGAAGCAGTACACCATCTTTGGCTAATGCAACAGAGCAAATTGGGGTTGTTGTTTCTATTGATAGAATTAAACTCATTCTTTGAATCAATCAAACGCTTTTAGAAAAAAGCAATAATCATATTTATGCTACCCCATTGTATTTACCTTATCCTACGGATACATAACAAAAAAGTTTTGATTTAATTAAAAAAATTGTTTGTTCACTTCTAAATGAGCACAAAACTTTTCTGCAAAAGCGATTCGCTTTTCAGTTGTAGGCTAGTAACTACTCAGGCAGTTGTTAACAATCTAGATAGCAATATGGGTGTTGGTAATGAGGCAGTTTGCCTTTGCTATCTTGTTAATTTTGTGGCTAATTGTTGGGTTATGAATCAAATTAAAAACAGCTACACATAGAAACAAATTTTGACGAAGCCACACTCAATTTTAACAAGAGTATCAGAATACTGTACATTGTTAAAGTAGTAGTTGTGGATTAGCTGTGCAGTGTTTGTTAATAAAAAGACTAGAAATCATCTTGCATTTAGCGGATTTAGGCTTATTTTGAGTTTCTCTTCTTTAATCGTTTGTTGGCTATTCAATAGGCACTTTTCTTTATAAGAATGTTTTGAAATGTAATCAACTGTTTACATAAAAAATGGTATAGGAGGAATTGAAGGGAAGCATATGATAAAGGCACACAATTGTAATTTGAACAAGTTTTTATGCTTTATTTTCATATGCACACCTATTCAGACTTGTTGCATGATGTTAAGTCACGACAATACTAAAAAAAAATTATTTTAAATTTACTATCAGTAGCTAGTATATTAGTTTTGCTTGCTTTCGTTTTTTTTTGTAAAAAAAGGTCGCTTGTATTAGATATAATATAAAAAGATCAGAACTAAAAATGAGAGAAATACATCTGTTAGTTATACTTATCAATGGCTAGATTTTTCATCAATCATTAACTAGTTCACCTATAGAAAAATACAGTAGATAGTTTGTGAAATATTTAAGCAATATATTAATGTTGTGGTGTAGGAGTAAGTGTTTGTATACTTGCTTTAAAAAGATAATGGTCTGCAAATTTATATACTTTTTTTTATAAAAACAAGTGGATGGATATTTTTTTTTGTATAAAAGCAAAGAGATATGATAGTAGATTGATAGCTAGATGTTTATAGTTGTTTTTATGAATGGTGTTTTTTTAATAAGATGGGTAAAATAGAGAATCTAAGTGCCAAGCACTATTTAATTGTGCACAATTTTGTTCTAAAGTATTGAATTTCATCACTTTAATTTTAAAAAAGTGTCGTTTAATTTTGTCTAGGTACTTAGAGAACTCAAAAAGATATATTATCTAGTAACAAGCTAAAAAATGTTTTGATAATCATAGCAACACAAAATAGGATAAAGATGATGCGTAATTGATAAGGGGAAAGTTTCTTACCAACGTAAACCCCCAAAGGAGCAGCTATAACAACTCCAAATACAACAGGCAGTACCAATGAAAAACAAATTGTACCGTAACTATATGGCAGGGTAGTACTTAATTGAGATAAAAAAAGATTGTAAAAGGTAAGTACAGAGGAAACAACTAGAATAATGCCTAAAGAAATGGAAAGTACTTTGCGAATTTTAATGTTAAACAGGCTATTGAGTAGGGGAACTAAAATGAAGCCACCGCCTAAACCTGAGAGAGCTGTAATAGTGCCACTAAAGCAGCCAATAAGGTTGAGCATTATCACTTTGATGCGGTATGGTTGGTTAAATCTTTTTTTGTTCGGATTGTCTACCAGCATTTTGTAGAGTAAGGGAATGAACAAGAGGATGAAAATAATAGAAAAGGTGTTTTTAGAATAACTAACGGTTGAAAGCAGGTAGGTGAGGAGCAGCGAAACAAAAATGGCAGGTATGGCAATAGTAAGAATGGTTTTGGGGTAAAAATTGCGGCGTTTGTAGTGTTGCCAACAGCCTGAGGCACTCGCAAATAATTGTGCGAAAATAGTATTGGAAATGATCAGTTGTACAACTTCATTTTCAGTGATTTGATTGCTGTATAAATTAGGGATGAAATCACTGAAAATAACGGAATATATCGGCGAGCCACCTATACCCAGCAAACCCGCCAAAAATCCTCCTACAATCCCTGCAATGACCAGCAATACAATGTCCACAATGTTGTTTTAGAATTAATTATTGCTATGTTTCATTATCATCCTAACACTTTACCTCTAAAATTGCTATTTAGCTGTTTAGACTTTTGCGAATCCATGAATTGTTAAAATGACTACAAACTATTTGGTAGAAAATTACCCTATTTGAAACATACCGATTTACGCTCCACTCAATATTTTTTGGTACTGTGTAGGCGATTGAAGGATTTCTATAGCCTTTTTCACATCATCATCATCAGATAGGCTAACTTCTACCTCGCCTTTTTGGTAATAGTAGCGGCTCACAATTTCGCGCTTCAATAGATATTTGATTTCATCTTTGAAAGTACGTAAATCTTGAGCTTTTTCTTGCTTTATTTTTCGTTCTACCTCTGTTAAAGTTGTTTTAATCGCACCAACATATTTTTCTTTTTCTGCACTCTTTTTCAATTTTTCCAATATTTTTTCACTTTTTGTAGTGTACTCATATTTTTTATTGGATAAAAAGCGCGTAAAATCTTCAAAGTCGCGGTCGGTGAAATTAAATTTACCTGCTTCGGCTATGCTTGCATGTTTAGTGCGGTATTGATTTGCATAATCAAAAATAAGGTGATTTTTCAACAAGCTTTGGGTAATATTCGCGTATTTTTTTTCCTCAATTTCTACATCAGGATCAACACCAACGCCCTCGTAAACGGTTCTGCCATTATTGGTTTTGAAAGCAACCTTTAAGGAATCGGGAATTTTTACAGGACCATCATCTTTATATCTTCCTGAATAATCAATGGCTTGTACACAGCGTCCGCTTGGCAAATAGTATTTCGCAACGGTTAATTTGAGCTTAGAGTTGTAACCGATGTCCTTGGTTTGTTGTACCAATCCTTTGCCAAAACTTCTGCGCCCAACCAACACACCGCGATCCAAATCCTGCATATTGCCAGAAAGGATTTCGGAAGCCGAAGCCGAGCGTCCATTTATCAACACCACAACAGGAATGTCTTTATCATAAGCTTCTTTTTTGGTTTTGTAGCTTTTATTCCATTTGTCGGTTTTGCCTTTTGTGCTAACTACTTCCTGATCTTTATTCACAAAAATATTGACCATATTAATGGCTTCTGCCAACAACCCCCCACCATTATAACGAAGGTCGAACACCAATGATTCCATGCCTTCTCCTTTCAAATCTTTAATGGCTTTAACCACCTCATTACTGCAATTGCGTGTAAAGGATTTTAGTTTTAGATAACCAACTTTGTCGTTCAACATACCATGATAGGGAACGCTTTTAGCCTTTGCCTTGTCGCGGGTTACCGTAAAACGCTGCGAGCTTTGATTACCTCTTTTAATGGACAAAATAACCTCCGAACCGGGCTGACCTTGCAAAATTTTATTTACATCTGCCTCGGTCTTGTCGGTTGTTTCCTTGCCATTAACAGCCATAATTACATCGCCAACCATTAATTTGGCTTTGTGTGCAGGTAGACCTTCATAGATTTCGAGAATAACAATTTCCTTGTCTTTCTTTTTTAATTTAACCCCAATATTGCCCACAGCAGCTTTGCTTTTTAATTTATAGCCTTCTATTTGTGCTTCGGAAATATAATTGGTATAAGGATCAAGAGATTTGAGCATGGCATCAATACCATCTCGCATTAGTTTAGCAGGCTCTACATTATCTACATAACTCATATTGAGCTCGCGATAAAGTTGAGCATACAAATCTATATTTTTGGCGATTTCAAAATAATGGCCACCTCCTAAAAAAGAATAAGAAGTAAAAGCAAAGCAGCCTAAAAGAAGTCCTATAATTGTGGTTTTTATATGTTTCATGCTTAGGATTGTTTTGGAGTTTGGAAGGTTATAATGTTACAAGGTTTTAAGGTTTTTGTTTTTTTATAAAAAAAAATAAATTCCTAGCATTTTATTAGCCATTAATATCTGAAGTTTAAAAAAGCATTATTTTTTATGGCTAATGAGTTAAAAGGCTAAAACCCAACTTAATCCAAACTCTAAGATTGTTAAAAAAAGAAATTGAATGATTATTAAAAGTCTCATATCTCACGTCTCATATCTCACTTTCTCAGCAATTGTTGGTACTCGCTACTGTTGCTCAATATACTGATTGCCTTTTTCACGGCAGGGTCTTCTTCAAGCATTTCTTCAATGCGTCCTTTTTGATAATGATAACGAGAGACGATCTCTTGTTCTAATAAATCTTCAATTTCGGTTTTAAACTTGCTTAAATCCTTATTTTTATCGTGTTTGATTTGGCTTTCTAAGGTTTGTAAATCCTGTTGAATAGCCGTTAAATATTTTTCTTTTTCTGCACTTTTACGCAAATCCTTTAACAACTGCTCACTTTCAGTTACATAGTCATATTCCTTAGCTCCTAAAAAGCGAACAAAATCGTTGAAGTCGGTATCCGTCAATTCAAAACTTTTAGGTTGAGCAAGGCTGCTATGTTTGCTGCGATATTGAGTAGCATAGTTGAAAATATGTTGTTTACTCATCAAACTAGCGGTAATATTGCTGTATTCATGTCCTTTGACTTCGATATCAGGGTCAATACCACCCGAATCGTAAACTTTGCGCTTATTGGTCAGAGTTGAGAAGGAAGTACGTAAAGAGTCAGGAACTTTTTCCAGCTTATCGTTATAGCCCCCAGAATAATCAATAGCTTGAATACAACGGCCACTAGGGAGGTAATATTTGGCGGTTGTTAGCTTGATTTTAGAGTTATAGCCCACATTTTTGGTTGTCTGAACAAGACCCTTACCAAAGCTTCTTGTACCAATAACAATACCGCGATCAAGGTCTTGCATGACACCCGAAACAATTTCGGAAGCCGAAGCCGAGCCTCGATCTATCAAAACAACCAGTGGGATTTCGGTGTCTGTAGCGCGATTTTTAGAACGATAAATTTTGTCCCATTCTCTTTTTTTACTTTTAGTACTAACAATTTGTTTGCTTTTATCTACAAAAACATTAACCACATCTATGGCTTCACTTAGCAAACCACCGGGGTTGCCGCGCAGGTCTAAAATCAAACTTTTTGCCTGATGGTCTTTTTGAAGTTCCTTCAATTTATTAGATACCTCTTTGCTGCATTTTTCCGTAAAATTGGTCAAGCGAATATAGCCCACATCCTTGCTAACCATACCCGAAAACGGCACACTTTCTAGCTTGATTTCTTCTCGTCTTAGCACTTTGGTCATCGGCTGTGCTACACCCATACGCTCAATTTTGATGGTTACATCTGTATTGGGTTTGCCTTTCAGCAATTTACTGACATCGCTAGTTGTTTTGCCTTTGCCCGACTTGCCTTCTATTTCCACAATTTTATCGCCTGCCTGCAAACCCGCTTTATAGGCAGGGAATCCCTCATAAGGTTCTGCAATAATGACATAATCATCTGACTGACGAATCAGCGCACCGATACCACCATATTTGCCTGTGGTTTGCATTTTGTAACTGCCCATATCTTCTTCCGAAATAAAACTAGTGTATGGATCTAAAGAACCTAACATAGCATTGATGCCTTTTCGGATCAGTTTTTCTGGCTCAAGTTCATCTACATAATGGCTGTTGAGCTCCCGAAATATGGAAGCAAACAATTCAAGGTTTTTAGCAATTTCAAAGTGATTACCTAATTGTAGGGAAACAAAAGAAAGGGATGACAGCGCAAATAATACAACTATGAATAGAATGCGTGTTTTTTTAAGCATATCGAAAAATGATTTTAACTGCTTGACGACTGCGGATGATGTTTGAAATGTAGAGATGATTCATGCATTATTATGAATGGTCACTACCTACCATCTGTTTATCAGTATTTTACGAGAAATTTAGACGATTTGCAGGGCTACAGGTAACATTTTGTAGTTGAAGGCATCTTTCAAAAAGCAAAGTATTTTGTTTTTTTATAAAAGGCAATGCTTTTCTTAGAAACCGCAAATACTATGCAGTTGTTTTAAAAACTAAAGCTTTTAACATTATTTAAGAAAATAAAATGACACTTTCTTCATGATTATAACGCAGTAGCCCAAGCGTTTGATGTGTCAATAGTGGGTTTTTCTTTGATTTTATGTATTCCTTGAGGTTTAACTACACCTAATGAACTGTTAGCGGCTGTTTTGATGTCTATTGATTGGATGGATGGCGATAGTATTTAGCTAGAAATTGGAGAGAAGATTTTACTTTTTTTTCTATTAGAACATAGGGTGTGTCTTTGCGATTGATGAAAATAAGCATCATCGCTACTTGAGTATCAGGGCAATTTGTTTGAATGGATTGGTAGAGTAGATGTTTGTGGAGGCGGTAAGCTTCGCGCATTTGGCGTTTGATGCGATTGCGGTCTACTGCTTTAGGATGCGTGCGTTTAGAAACACTAACAGCGCACTGCACAGGGAAAGTGCTAGGCAGTGGGGTAGTTAACCATACTAAGCGGAATGGAAAAATGACTTTAGACTGTCCTTTACTAAATAATTCCTCAAGGATTTTGGCACTTTTGAGGCGTTCTTGGGAAGTAAACCGAAAGCTTTCAGAGCGTTTAATTGTGCTATTGATTTTTAGATAAAAAAATATAGGTAGTAGAGACAATTCATGAATTGTCTCTACATGAATGGTCTCCACACAAAAAAAGCCATTGATTAAAAGTTTGCTTTAATCAATGACTAGATAAATATCTTGGAAAAGGAAGTACTTCCAAAAATACAATGCCCAAAAACGATAACGATAGAAGTACTTCCTATGGTATTATGATTGTTTATTTCAATTTACGCTCGTCAGAAACAGATAGTTTTTTTCTGCCTTTCGCTCTTCTTCTTGCCAATACTTTTTGCCCATTTTTACTAGACATTCTGCTTCTAAAACCGTGCTTATTTTTTCTCTTTCTTGTTGATGGTTGAAAAGTCCGTTTCATGATACTTGTACTTTATACATTTTTTAAGGTGTGCAAAGATACAATTTTTTATTAAAAAAAGGAATTTTTCCCGAAAAAAATATTTCTCATTCGCAACATTCCATTATTAAAACTACCCATTCATAGAAATCAAGAACTCCTCATTAGAGCGAGTACCGCGCATATGTTGAAGCATAAACTGCATCGCCTCGTCGGTATTCATATCTGCTAAGTGATTGCGAAGGATAAACATACGTTGTAACACATCTTTATCAAGGAGTAAGTCCTCGCGGCGTGTACTAGAGGCAGTTACATCAACAGCAGGGTATACGCGCTTGTTGGCAAGTCGTCTGTCGAGTTGTAACTCCATATTACCAGTACCTTTAAATTCTTCAAAAATCACCTCATCCATACGTGAGCCTGTGTCAATTAAGGCAGTCGCAAGGATGGTTAGAGAGCCACCATTTTCAATATTTCTAGCAGCACCAAAGAATTTTTTCGGTTTATGCAGTGCATTTGCTTCTACACCACCAGAAAGTACTTTGCCAGATGCAGGAGCAACGGTATTATGTGCGCGTGCTAGTCGTGTAATAGAATCCAGCAAAATGACCACATCATGCCCACACTCTACAAGTCGCTTGGCTTTTTGCAATACGATGTTAGAAACCTTTACATGCCGTTCGGCAGGTTCATCAAAGGTAGACGAAATGACTTCTGCATTCACACTACGCTCCATATCGGTTACCTCCTCAGGTCGCTCATCAATCAGGAGTATCAGCAAATAAGCTTCTGGATGATTGTTGGCAATTGCATTAGCTATATCTTTGAGTAAGAAGGTTTTACCCGTTTTAGGTTGTGCCACAATCAAGCCTCTTTGCCCTTTCCCAATAGGGGTAAATAAATCAATGATACGAGTTGTATACAAATTCGGGCTAGTAATTAAATTAAAACGCTCTGTTGGAAAAAGCGGCGTAAGGTAATCAAATGGTACTCGATCACGTACTTCCTCAGGGCGTTTTCCGTTGATGGCTTGTACTTTTAGCAGGGCAAAATATTTTTCCCCCTCTTTAGGCGGACGTATGGAGCCCGTTACGGTATCACCTGTTTTGAGGCCAAATAATTTTATTTGAGATGGAGATACATAGATATCATCTGGAGAAGTTAGATAGTTGTAATCTGCTGAACGCAAAAATCCGTAACCATCTGCCATCATTTCCAGTACGCCGTCTCCTTGTATAACGCCATCAAATTCTATATTGAAATCCTCCTCTTTAGAATTATCATTATAGCTTTTCCCATTATCATTAGTGTTATTGTATTGATTAGCTCGTTTCTCTTCTCTAGGGGGAGTAGCGGGCGGCGGCGGTTGTGGTGTAGGCTTATCTGCTACAGATTCTCGTTTTACGGGATTTGAAGCTTTATCAGAGGTGTTTCTTTCAGAGGGGGGGGACTGTATAATCTTACGCTTACGGGGCGTTTTAGAAACAACTGGTTTTGATTTTGGTTTCTTCTCTTGTGATGGTGTTGGTTCTTCCTGTTTTTCTGATTTTGTTTTAACTTTTATCTTCGATTTGGATTCTGCTGTAGGAGCAGACATAGCTTGCTTATCCAAAATTTTGAAAATAAGTTCTTTTTTGGTCAAACGCTTATAGTTTTCTACATTCAGGCGTTCTGCAATGGTTTTTAACTCAGGGACACGCATCTCATTGAGTTGCAAAATATCATACATTTAAATGGGGATTTAAAAATTAAAAAAAAGGGGTAAACCTTGGTAGGTATGTGTAAGGTATGTTTGTTAAAGGCACAAAATTTTGCCTTTTCACAATGACATTGGAGAGGCATATAGGCATTTTCTACTCCACTAGATTGCTTATATTAATCCTTATAATACAATGTCAATATGGCTGATTTATTATTTGTTAGTAGTTATTAATTGGAATAATACAAACATTTGAGTGATGTTGCTTGGAAAACCTAAAAAATGATGCTTGTAAAGGCTTGTTTGGTATTTGAACAGGGAGAAATATTTGAAGAACACCGCAATATTACAGTAAGTTTTTTTAAATACCAATAAAAACTGCAAAAAAGTGTTAAATACTACTTTTTTTTTACAAAAATTTAGGAATGTTTGAGTTTATTTGTATTAATTATCCAATACTTAAACTATTAGTCTTTTTATTTACCTATAAATTTGATAATTAGTTAATTAATTAGATGTTAAAGGTATATGGTTAATTGTTTTTGGTATATTAGTCTCATTAAGAGAAAAAGATACCAATCTCTTTTTGACAAAATAGGAGTGTTTTAGTTAAAAAAAACATCAATCAATGCTGACATTTGGTGTAAATATGGCTAGTAATCATGAAAGCTTTGAATGAGGAAGTAAATTACTGCTGACAAAGGGAATTATTTATGGCATTTGGATGTTGCAGGCATAGGTACATTATATCAGTACGAATTTTTAGGGAAAAAGGTTCAAATAATTAACGAAAGAGATATTTTAATGATTAGCCATCTTTATAAAATAGCTGCAATATGCTTGCCAACTTTTTGAAAATGATTTTTGATGGGTGAGTAGGCTTTTGTGGTTAGATACTTGGTTAAAAACTGCCAATGCTGATTATTATAACAATCATAATTGAAAAAAATTGTATGGATTTGAGATAAAATCAATTTTTATTTGCAGAGTTAACACACCTAAAACACAATTTTTTAACTTTTTAAATAGGTGGTTGATTTTATTTGTTTATAAAACAACTATATTTGTGCAAAAATAATTAAAATAAACTGTTACCAAAAATGTTAGAACTGAATTTTGTCAGAAATAATGTAGAAGAAGTGAAAAAGCGGTTAGCAGTAAAAAATTTTTTTCCGCTTGAGTTAGTAGATAAAGTCGTTGAATTAGATGTGAAAAGACGTTCCTTGCAAACTAAACTTGACAGCACCCTCAACCAAAGTAAAACGCTCTCCAAAGATATAGGTCGCTTATTTAAAGAAGGAAAACAAGCAGAGGCGCAGACATTACGCGAGCAAACAACACAGTTGAAGGCAGATGCCAAACAGTATCAGGAGGAATTAGAGGAGACCGTTAAAGCTTTAGACGCAACCTTGGTGAAGCTACCTAATTTGCCCCATTCGTCTGTGCCCGAAGGCAAATCAGCTGAAGATAATGTAGTTGTTCGCTCTCATGGCGAATTTCCTAAATTGGATGAAAATGCACGCCCACATTGGGAATTGGCAGAGCAGTACCATATTATGAGTTTGAAACTAGGGACAAAAATAACTGGTGCAGGTTTTCCCATATACATAGGCAAAGGGGCAAAATTACAGCGCGCTTTGATTAGCTTCTTTTTGGATGAGGCAGAAAAAGCAGCTTATACAGAGGTATTACCGCCGCATGTGGTGAATCCAGATAGTGCTTTTGGTACAGCTCAATTGCCTGATAAAGAGGGGCAAATGTATTACATCGGTGCAGATGATTTATACTTAATCCCTACTGCCGAAGTGCCTTTAACCAATCTTTACCGCGGTGATATTGTCAAGGAAGAAGAATTGCCCATCAAATTGGTAGGCTATACGCCCTGTTTTCGGCGCGAAGCAGGCTCTTATGGCGCGCATGTTCGTGGCTTGAACCGAGTGCATCAGTTTGACAAGGTAGAAGTTGTACAAATTGCTCATCCCGATAAGTCTTACGATATTCTGGAGGAAATGGTGAAACATGTAGAAGGTATTTTACAAAAACTAGGTATTCCCTATCGCATTCTTGCCCTTTGCGGCGGCGATGCAACCTTTGCTTCTGCCTTAACCTATGATTTTGAAACCTATTCGGCTGCCCAAAAGCGATGGCTAGAGGTGAGTTCTGTATCCAATTTTGAAACTTTCCAAAGCAATCGCATGAAGTTGCGTTTTCGGGACAAAACCACCAAAAAAACGCGCCTAGCCCATACACTCAACGGCAGTGCTTTGGCACTTGCTCGTATTGTAGCTACTTTATTAGAAAATAATCAAACAGCTGATGGCATTGTCATTCCAGAGGTTTTGCGACCTTATACTGGCTTTGATATTATTAATTAGACTTGAGACTTGAGACTTGAGATATAAGATGCGATACTTTTAATGTGAAATAGCTTATATTTCAAGTATTTGTGATAGTGTCTAAGTGTTTTTTTTTTGATTATTTCCGCATTACTTAAAAACAAGTTGACTAAACAAATAAAAAAAGTGGTTAGGTGTTATATAATTTTTTTATAACACTCAACCACTTTTTTGTTTATTAATGCTTGCTATTCGCTGATTTTATTTTGCAAAAAACAGATTCGCTAAAATAATAATTCGTTTGTTTTAATTACTTGAACTAATTCACTAAGCTTTTGATTTTCAGGAGTTTATGATTTTCTTTCCAAGCCTTAAAAGGTGTGACCCCACTGGGGTCAAAGAAGTTCCCTGCACTTTTTCTAACATACTTTGACCCTGCTAGGGTCATTTTACTTATCCAATGACCGCAGAGCGGTCAAAGTATGTTAGCTGGACATAATGACCTGATTACACGACCCCAGTGGGGTCGAAACCTTTTAAAAAACACAAACGCCTGTTAATTAATGAATTATGCATTTAGTGATGACTATTTTAAATTCTTGTTTTCTCATTTTGAAATCAGCGAAAGCCGAGTAATGGTTAAAAAATAAAAACTTTTTAGAGTTTGGAGCTAAGTTCATTTTTCGCCTTTTACTTCATTAATAAAAATAATAACAAATTCTTTTTGTTCTGTATATATCTAATTAATAAGGTTAAAAAATATTAGATTTAAAAGTTATTAAAAAAACAAAAACTTTAAAACCTTATAACTTTCCAACCTCCAAAACCTTCCCAACTCCACGTCTATTTCTCCCAAGGGTATTTACCTACTTTTGGAGGTTGAGGAGTAACAGTAGAACTAGGCATAGGCGTACTTACAGGAGCTACACCACTACCCACTTTTTGCGTTTTCGACTTCCAGGGATAAGTGTCTGCTTCATCGTCCGGTGGCGGTGGTGGAAGCGCGCTTGCAGGCACAGCATTACTAGATTTCTTAGCCACTGCTCTGGGTTTTTTACGTTTGTACATTTGCGTTTTTGTGCGCTTTTTCGTTTTAGTTCGTTTAAACACTTCCGTATATTTAATAGGAGGTTTAAAGCCTTCCATATCCTCAATAGTTGTGTTGATAACTAAGTACTGAGGCTTACTAGATAAGCGATTTACTTCCAAGTCAGTTTCAATTTCCACTGTTCTGATGGTTGTTAGGGTTTTGAAAGTAGGACCTACCATATTGCCAATTCGCTTGACAGGTCGGTTACCAATACCACAACCACCTTTTTCCACACAATTTACCCATAAACTCATATCACCCCGATCAATGTTGAACCGTTTGGTACGTGCATTGGGATCAAAATTATACCAATCGCCCTCAATAGATGCAATGGTTCGTTCTGCCCATTCCTCATTTGCGCCTTCCGAATCAGGAATCAGAAATTGGCGAGTTAACTGTTTAGGGGCACCATCCGAATAAATTTCTTCAATAATTACATCCATACCTGCCATTTCCCCATGTTCAAAAATAGGGTGATAAGTCATTTTGGTGGTTAAACCTGAACCTATCATTTTGGTAGTTAGGGTTAAAGTATTCGGATCGTAAGTGGCGCGTTGTTCTTTATTGCCCCACAATCTAGGTTTGCCACCTTTTATTTTGTAAGGCTTTACATAAGTGCTGCCGTCTTTTTTGTAAATAAAACTTCGGGCAAGCATTTCGTTTTCCGTCCATTCGTTTTTCCAGTGATTGTGGAAGCTTTCCACGCCAAAGCCTGCTGGTGCCGCTTCGGGAACGCTATTTTTTCTAACCAATACATCCATCTCCAAACCTGTCCATTGCCCTTCGGGGTCTACCACAAAGTAGTACACTTTAAGCATATCCTTGCCATTTATTTTCATCGGCATTACGCGAATAGTAGTCGCATTTAGATGTGCAATATAGGCAAGATGCTCCTCAGAAACAGTTAACGGAATTTGCTTTGGAAAAGGCATCACCTTTGTTCCGATCATGAAAAAAGGTTGCACTCGATAGGAATTGACAATCGTGGAAGTAATGTGTAATTTGCTGACCTTCTTAGCTCTAGGAGCTACGTTCTCCCATTCTCCTACTAGATTAAAAAAGTGTTTACTGCCCTTATACTCTTTAGAAAAATTACTAGCTGCAAATAATTCTGCCAGTTTTGCGGACATATCTCCATCAACAGGCGGCAATTGTTGTGCAGTGACAGGGTAAAGGGTTGAAAGCAAGAGCAAGTAGATGAGTGGGGCAGATATGTAGTACATCAACTTTTTCATACGTTATTTCTTTCAGTTTTATAAAATGAGTGATGGATCCCAGTATTTTAAAAAATAATGGATTCAATTAACAGAATGACTTTTTTTTCTAAAACACTGAGAAATAATGGCTCAAGAACAGGTCAAACTATTCTTACCATAATTTATATAGAGTAGGATTGAGCAATAATATACTAATTTTTTGGCAACAATAACATCGTATCTTTGCAAAGTAAAGAAACATCTTTGTTATCACAAAAATATTTTGCACAGAAATAGACTATGCGTTTGCAGCAAAGTTAGTTATTCTGAATATTTGTTATGCAATAATTATCTAAGATTCTGGTAATAATATGGCCATATATGCCAATAATGGGCGTTTTTCGGAAGAATTTTATGTTTTGAGGAGTAAAAAGTGTTTAGTGAGGGGAAAAAGCAAGTTGCTATGAGCAAAAGCAAACTCCAATAAATTATGTATATTGCCGAGCTTATGAGCACATATACAACAAATAATATAAAAGACCCGTATGCACAACTAGAAAGCCCACCACTCTGGGTGAAAATTGCTTACGCCTTTGGGCAAATGGGTTGGTCTTTAGCAGCTTTTGGGGCTACTTATATGTTGACCTATTTTTACCTACCACCAGAACCTGGAGCCGCCCCCGTTTTTCCATCCTATATTTTTCAAGGTGTTGTTCTCGGATTTTTAACCGTTATTGGCTTGATTGGCGCAGGTGGGCGTATATTTGATGCCATTACCGACCCCCTAATTGCCAGTTATTCTGATCGCTCCAAAGCCAAAATGGGGCGGAGGCGTTTTTTTATGGCACTCTCTTTTTTGCCACTTGCCCTTTGTTCATGGCTACTTTTTTGCCCACCAGTAGCAGCCGAAAGCCCACTCAATGCCTATTGGTTAGCAGGAATGTTGTTTTTATTTTACCTATTTTTTACGCTATATGTTACACCCTACACTGCTTTGATTAGCGAATTGGGGCATACCAAAGACGACCGTCTGTTGATAAGTACCTTAATATCTGTAACTTATGCACTAGGAGTAGCTGTCGGGTTTTTAGCTCCACTATTACAGTCTTTGTTAGAAACCCATTGGCAGTTATCCGCAACCCAAGCCTTTCAGTGGGTGATGGGAAGTTATGCAGTGCTGGCAGCCTTATTGCTGGCAACTCCGATTATATTGGTAGATGAAAATAGATATTGCGCCAAAGTTCAGTCCGATGCGACAACTTTAACATCAGTCAAGGCGGTTTTTAGCAATCGCAATTTTCGTATGTTTGCCCTTTCTGACTTGATGTATTGGATTGCACTAACATTTATTCAAACAGGTATTATCTATTACATCACTATTTTGTTGCGCCTTGATAAAGAAATAACTTCTATATTTACTCCTGTATTGTTAGTCTTGAGTTTTCTTGCTTATATACCTATCAATATTTGGACAAAAAAATATGGCAAACGCCGACTATTATTGTGGGCTTTCATGGGTTTTATTTGTGTTTTTGGCTTAATTTGTTTATTAGGATATTTGCCTGTAAATGCTTATATACAAGCAGGTTTTTTGCTACTATTTGCCATTTTACCGATGGCCACATTCAGCATTTTACCCAATGCCATTGTCGCCGATATTGCCGATGCAGATGGACGAAAAACAGGAAATTTTAATACAGGCATGTTCTATGCTACTCGTGCCTTTATGATGAAAATTGGCATTGCCATTGGAAATATGGCCTTTGCTTCTATTTTATTATTGGGTAAAAGTGTGGAAAATGACTGGGGCGTGCGTTTATCAGCTTTAATTGCTATGTTTTTTTGTATGGCGGGGTATTTATTATTTAAAGAATATGAAGAAGATTTGTCCAGTGAATAATAGATTCATTTTGCCAAAAAAAATAAACTAAATGAATGGCTTCTTTAATTGTTTCCCTCGTATTTAGTAATTTTGTAAGCTGTTTGAATTTGACAGTAATAAATTAGGAATATGTTTGCTGTTACTCCTAGTAAGTACTTAGACATAAGATTTGAGACATGAGACGTGAGATAATTAACTCACTATTAATGATTTATGATAAATTCAATAGTTGTTTAATTTTGTCTAGTTACTTACTTTAATGGTAAAATTGCTTTTTGGCTATTTAGCCTTTCAGATATTTAGCTGTTAGAAACTGTCCATAATTAATTGTATTTTGAATTTTATTTAATTTGTTGATTAATAGCTGTTTATAAGAGCTATGACGGCTAAAGCCTTCGTTACAGAAATTATTAAAAAGAGAACCCCCATCAAAAAAAAACACCTAATCACAAATCTATGGATCAGCGTTCTGAATAATGCTAATTTAGACAAATCAATGCTTTTAAGTACCAAGCACTATTTAATTGTGCACAATTTTGTGCTAAAGTATTAGAAATGAGTAGTTTAGTCTTTTACTATTATAACATTAATTTTGTCTAGGTACTTAAATGGAAAGAAAAGTTTAATATACTATTGTCAAGTTGAAATAAGCCATAACAATAAATTTCAATTTCTAACAGCTAAAAATCTCATATCTCCCATCTAAAGTCTTATGTCTCTCATCAAATCTTATGTCTCATTACAAAGCGTACTCAAATTAAAACGTCTATGTACATGTATAACCGAGAACAGTTAAAAACAACTGCCCACGAAATTACACAACCCCTAGTCAATATTTTTGTAAAAGCCAATCTCAGCCCTAATTTGTTTACAGCATTAGGTTTAGGGTTCAATGTTGTGGCAGCCATTGTATTTGTGTTAGGCTCGCTCTATGGCGAAGCGGACAATCTGCGCTATATGGCATGGGGTGGATTCTTTATTTTGTTAGGTGGTTTGTGTGATGTATTGGATGGACAGGTAGCGCGAGCAAGTGGCAAGGCAAGCAAATTCGGCGCATTATTCGATTCTGTTTTAGACAGATATAGCGAATTGATTATGTTTTTTGGAATGGGTTTCTACCTCATTGCCAATGACTTTATCTATGGTTCCATCGTATTATTTTTTGCTTTACAAGGCTCCTTAATGGTCAGCTATACACGCGCTCGTGCCGAAGGCTTAGGGGTCAATTGTTCTGTAGGCTTGATGCAGCGGCCAGAGCGCATTGTCCTATTAGCAGGCGGAGCAGTAGCCTGTGGCATCGCCGATGTATTCAACCTCATGAGCAATCCAATTGTTTTACTTACCATTCCCATTATTATTGTAGCTATACTGGCTACCTTTACAGCCATTCACCGTTTATACCATTGTTACCAAGTGTTAAGGAAGGAGAAATGAGCGGTAGATATAAGATGCAAGATATAAGATTTAAGACTTGAATTAATAATTTAAACGTCTTTTGCTAATTTTTTAGTTTCTTTTTATCTTGTACTTTCTAAAAAAATACTAAACTAACTAAAACTTAATTTTCAAATTCATAGCTGTTTAAATTTTCAACTCAAATAGCTGAATTGCAGAAAACTTTACAGCTTTTTAACCTTAAAACCTAAAGCAATCACATCACACCATCACAAATATGCTTATTCAAAAAAACTAAATTAATTTATTGAAAAACAATAAGTAATATTTGTAAATGAAAAAATATATCAAAATATATGTCAATGACTAAAAAACTACCAGCAGCTAAAGGTAAGTTAGGTATTCTAACACCCGGACTAGGAGCTGTTTCTACTACTTTTATG
>JAHDHV010000582.1 GCA_020631155.1 Bacteroidota bacterium
TTAGTTTAGATTAATTCATAAGATATTGATTAAAAGTAAAAAAAATAACTGATATGTTTCCTTTTACTCCTAACACTTTGGTTGTAAGATTGCCTTTTAGCTATTTAGACTTTTAGATATTTAGCTTTTAGAAATTAGTGATTAGAGCTCAGAAATTGGAAATTAATTCTCAAACCCTCTTTTTGTATAAGTTACTGATTTTTAATTGTTTATAGGGGTGAGGCGGCTAAGACTGTCATTACAGAACTCATTCAAAAAGAAACTAAAAACCCCAAAAACGAATCACTAATCACGAATCCAAGAACTGTCAAAATAAGCAAAAACTGTTTGCTTGAAAAGCATGGTATTTGAAACATACCACATAACCCATTTATACTATTGAGGGTATATTGCAGTTATATAGAAAAGCCATTTGCACTTTGTTACAGTCATAAATTTGTAATTATTACGTAAATTTTCAAAATTAAGTATGGTGAGAATAAGTTTTTTTTCCACACTGCTTTGCCTGTTGCTGGCTCCGCCCCTATTATTTGCCCAAACTGTACCGCCTGAAGAACTAGGCGAGGAAACAGACCCCTACACCTCTATCCGACACGAACAAGCTGATTTTTTCGATCAATTTGAGGACTACGAACACATCACAACGGATGAGTTTGGCGAACCTAAACGCGACCTTTACAAAGCCAAAAGTCGTCAACCTCAGTGTCAGCTCACTAAACAGGTCTACGGTTATCATGCCAATTGGATGGACAAATATTATAAAAGTTACGACTATTCTTTGCTATCTACTTTCTGCTATTTTGGCTATAAGCTCAACCCCTTAACGGGGGGCTATAAGAGCATTTACAAATGGAAAACACACAAATCTATAGACTTAGCCAAAAAAGCAGGCTGCAAGGTCGAACTGTGTGTAATGAACTTTGGTCACAAAAACAATACCCGATTTCTAAACAATCGAAAAGCGTGGAAACGACTGACCAATAATCTAATTAAACTGTTGGATTATCGCAATGCTGATGGTATAAACATTGATTTTGAGGGAGTTCCACGCGATCAGGGAAAAAATTTGACCGACTTCATGATTTACCTCTCCAAACGCCTCAAAACAGAGCGATGCACGCCAACAGCTACCAGCGTTACGATGGCAATTCCTGCGGTTGATTGGTATAGAATTTTTGACCTTAAAAAATTAAGCAAATACGTAGATTCTTTTATTGTGATGGGCTACGACTATCATTTTAGGGGCGAAAGGCGAGCTGGTCCCGTTGCACCCATCAGTCACGACTATAAAAGTGCGTGGTACAATATTTCCCTTAAAAAAAGCATCAACGACTATTTGCGAACAGGTGTAGAACCGTATAAACTCATCGTTGCCCTGCCTTACTACGGCTACGAATGGAAAACGGAAACGGTTAAAATTCCATCCAATAGACGAAAGCGCACCAAAGGCAAAGCAAAGGTTTATTCCAAAATTCGCCGCGACTATGTAGGGCGTTTTACACAACGCTACCACCGAGAAAGTGCTTCCCCCTATTTCATCACTGGCTCTGACCAACGCCCCAAACAGTGTTGGTACGATGATGAGCGTAGTTTGGCAAAAAAATACGATTTGGTGAAAGAGCGCGACTTGGGTGGTGTTGGAATGTGGGCTTTGGGCTATGATAATGGCTATACGGAATTGTGGGATTTATTGGAAAATAAATTTATGACCTGTGAGCAAAATAAACCGATTACTTTTAATGTGGCTACGGCTGTAGAACCGCCACCCAATATGATTTGCCGACCTGTTACGATGATTGAGCCTTTGGAAAAGGTGTATCGCTATGATTTTAAGGTTAGTTTTTTGGATCGGGATAATTGTGAAGGTGGTTGGAGTGGCAATTTTTTTCAGATTTTGGAAAATGATGGCACAGAATGGCGCGCTAATTATCATAAAGGATTTTTTAACGATGAATTTACAGGTGTTGCCATACACCGCGACTGGAAAACCATTAATGGCGACTGGATGGTGCGCGAAAATCAACTGCATCAACTTAATACAAATTCCCCGAATACCAATATTTACATCCCTCTACAACAACATGGCGATTTTGCTTACCTCTATCATTGGTGGGCAAAAATGGATGGTGCAGGCGATAATCGGCGGTCGGGGATTCACTTTTTTTCGGACAATCCTACGGCTGAAAATCGGGGCAATTCGTATTTTGTCTACTTTAGGATTGACAATAGCCGAGTAGAAATTTACAAGGTTAACAACGATCAATTTGAACGAAAGGCACATGCTGAAGCAAAGCTAGAACCCAATCAAGAATACGATTATAAAATTACCTTTAATCCTTCCAATGGCTTGATTGAGGCTTATGTAGATAACAAATTGGTGGTTCAATGGCGCGATCAGCAACCGCATATTTCGGGGCAATTTATTTCCTTGCGGACGGGCAATTGTCAGGCTGCTTATGATTTTGTGAAGGTGTATCGCTCTCGCAAAGCAACAGAAACCATACAATTAGGCTTGTCGGAAAATGCAGATGTACGCTTTAAAAGTCCGTCTCCTTATCAACCCTCTTGTCGAATTATTTCTATTGCCAAAAATAAATATCAGCAATGGACAGCTCCAGATACAAAAGAAACGGCGATAGAATGAGCATTTAATTACGAATTACGAATGGCATGTTTTAAATACTGAGTTTTTCGACTTAACAGTTTGTGCTTATTTTAATAGTTCGTAGATTCGTGATTAGTAGATCAGTGATTCGGGCAAATTGATTAATAGCAATTATTTTTAAGTGAGTTGTGTAATGACAGCTAAAGTTGTCATAATTCTTGCAAAGAATTGACAATTAGAAATTTATACACAGTAAAAGCTTGAAAATTAATTACTGATTTTTAGAAGCTAAATAGCCAAAAGTCCAAAAGTCCAAAAGTCCAAAAGTCCAAAAATCTACCTAATCAAATAATTTTCGTAGGGCATTCTGGTGGCGATGGAGCGTGCTAGGGTCAGTTCGTCTACGTATTCTAATTCACCGCCGAAGGATACGCCTCTGGCGATGGACGTAATTTTGACGTTTTCGTTTTGTAACTTTTTGGAAATGTAAAAAATGGTGGTATCTCCTTCCATTGTTGGGTTGAGTGCCATGATGAGTTCCTTGACA
>JAHDHV010000072.1:0-15762 GCA_020631155.1 Bacteroidota bacterium
TAATCACATTTTAGCCTACAAAAAAACAAGACAAAAATCTTCGGAGTCTTCAGTACAATCAATACTTTGTGTGGACATTGCTTTTTCTCTGCTTGAGTTGGGCACCTACAGGCTTGTTATTATTGGTTAAACACCCTAGTTGGGAAACTATGCAGGTATTTGACAGTTTACTGGACATTCCGCCCTGGCTCATTATCGCTTTTGGTGTGACCAATATTACACAGGGGATTTTGGGTTATTATACCACTTTGCTACTGTACGAAAGAAAAAAATACCAACTAATGCATCTCAATTGGATGGCAGGTTATTTTTGCATGTTTTTTATTCTACTATATGGCTGGGATGGTACAGGCTTAGACCGCTTTTTATACGACCGTGATATGTTCAATGGTATAGCATGGACAGTTGGCGCAGGTTTTCAAGAAGGTGCCGCTTGGAATATTTTTTTGAGCACTGTAGCCATTACACTGTACATTGATGGCTTCATTTTGTTACCACCATACTTTTATTTGTACAGCAAATGGAAATGTGAGGCACAACAATACACAACAATAGGCGCGATTGGTCAATTATTATTTCGTGTTTTTGTGCTTTGTTTCGGATTAGCTGCATTATTAGCAGGGCTGACAAAAGTAACATTTTCTTAATTCTTTACCTATAAAAAAATATCGGAAAGATAAACATCCCAATCATTTATACTGAAAATCAAACCATTAAGCATCAAAATAACAACCACTCAACTCTTTTCATCTTTCACATTCAGCAAAAAAACATTTTCATAAAAAAAATTAAATTTATTCCTCTAAAAAAAGTAATATAAAATATAGTCAAGGGATTGGAGTTTTACAAACAAAAAGTCATGTAAATGTCATTTATTGGAATGATATTTGCTTTGATAAGAGCGAATTGCTCAACAAAAATAGGCTTATCCCTTAGATAAAATACTGATTAAATTATCTTTTAGAACCTTTTTTAACCTTTAAAACTACTATTGTATGAGCGATTCAAAGTTAAAGAAGCCGTTTTTTGCTCAGTTTTTAGAGCATCAAGTAACAGAAACGGATCAAGTTTTAGGTGGAACTGATATTCAAACATTAAAGTTCCCATCAGATAGCGAAGACAGTGGAAGTGAAGATTTGGTAGTTACCCTAAAGTTTCCATCTGATACCGAAGAAAGTGGGGGGTGTGACATCATAACAGACCCTAATTCTAGCTGTGGAAAAGGTATGGGACAACGAAAAAGAGGACGAAGAAAGTCTGATTACTGTGGGTAATTAACTCTTTTAAGTAAAGTCTTTCTTATGTTTAAACTATTCATTATGAAATATTTTTGTGCTTTTTTTTCAAAAAATTTCTAATGAGTATTTATGCGCTATTGAACGATTCATCATTCTTAATTGGAAGGGCTATAATAAGTTTAGCTATAGGAAATAATCTTTTATTTATTCTTTTTCAGGTAGGTAGGTTTTTCTGTTAACAGTTTATAAGCAAAAAGATTTTATTTCTAATGCTATACCTCAAATAGTCTTTCCTTTTTTCTGAAAACTTCGTTTTACACACAATTTATATTTAGTTAAAGCCTCATAACATCTAGTTGTGGGGCTTTAATTTTTTTTGACAATCAATTGCTATTATTTCTAGTTTACCTAGCAGTTACTAATGTGACAATAATAGGTTGAAGCTTTTTTTGTTAAAATTAAATATGGTTAAAATAAAAAAAATAATGTCTTCGTTTAGGTAATGATATTTGTCACAAAAAAGTCATATTTTATATTGTGATAAAAAGCTTTTTTTAAAATTTTAAACCTTATTACGTTATGAAGCAAAAAACGAAAAAAGCAAATCTACCCTTCTTTGCTCAGTTTTTAAGCAATCAGATTGCTGATACTACCAAAGTAACAGGAAGTGAAACAATGAAGTTTCCTTCAGATCATGATGAAACAAGAGGAACAACAATCACTCCTCCATAACACTGAGTAGGTTACAACATGCCAAATAACAAATTGCTCAATATTTATAAAAAGCAATTTGATTAAATATTGAGTGATTTTTAAGTTATAAAAAAAACCTTTTTTAAAAAATGAAAATTTAAGTTTTAACAAACCCATAATTCAACAATAGCTAACATCCACAAAGCCTATGATTTTACTTTTGACACATAGTAAAGATTTTTTTACCATAGATAAAGTTTCAGCAGCTTTAGACAAGCGAAATGTTTCTTATATTCGACTAAATACAGACCTTTTTCCAACTCAAATAAAAATCACACAATCCATTGATAAACAAAGATTTGCAGCTATACTAAATAGCGAGTATGGAACATTCAGCACCACAGATATACAAGCGGTATGGCTTCGGCGAATTTGGAATCCAACCATCGGCACAGATATAGATGCAGCTTTTCGCCCTGCTTGTCTCCGAGAGTCTAAACGAGTGATGCAGTTGTTTTTAAACTGTTTAGACCATGCCTTTTGGTTAGATTCAGAAGAAAATATAAACCGAGCTAGTGATAAATTATACCAACTGAAAGTAGCCAAATCACTAGGTATCAGCATACCTAAAACAATGATTACCAACGATCATAAAGCGTTATTGCAGTTTTATAAAGCATTAGATGGAAGGGTGATTACTAAAATGTTGACAACTCTCTCCTATGGTATGACTGCTTCCTCATTTTTTATGTATACCTCTAAGGTGAAAGAGGAACATTTGCAGAATGCCGAGCTATTACGTTATTGCCCAATGGTATTTCAAGAGATGATTGAAAAAGCCTATGAATTACGCATTATTTATGTAGATGGACAGTTTTTTACAGGTAAAATTAATGCAACAAAAACAGCAAAAGGGAAAGTAGATTGGCGGCGTAGTCATGTCCATAATGTTCAATGGGAAACCTATCAGTTGCCTTTGCAAATACAAGGAAAATTAACTCAATTTATGCATAAAATAAAATTAACATATGGAGCAATTGATATAATTAAAACAGCAGAAGGTGATTATGTTTTTTTAGAAGTTAACCCTAATGGAGAATGGGGAATGATTGAAAAGGAATTGGGCGAGCCTATTGCAGCTACCATTGCAGAAACTTTATGTAAATATCAAACTACACCGATTATTATTTAAAATACAAATATAACTTTTTTTGTGAAAAAAATACTAATAATTACTCATTCTAAAGATAACCAAAGCATTGACTTGGTAAGTGAAGCCTTGAAACAACAGGATTTCCTGCCTATTCGCTTAAATACAGACTTATATCCTACTGATATTCAATTGATTGCAGAATATATTGACGGCGAACAAAAACTTTTTTTACAAGATGAATTAGGAGCAACACACGACCTTTCAAGCGTTAAAGCTATTTGGTATCGGCGTGTTCGCTTAGGAGAAAAATTAAAAGAAATTATTGAAGGTAAATATCTATATGCAGCTATTGAAGAAACAAGGCGAACCTTTTTTGGATTATTAGCTTGTTTGAACTTAAAAGCTTTTACGCTAGGAGAGCGCGAGAAATTACGTTATAGTGAAATTAAACAATTACAGTTAAAAGTAGCCGAATCCTTGGGTTTGAACATACCCAAAACGCTTTTTACCAATGATGTACAAGCCGTACAAAATTTTGCTCAAAAATGCGCTAATGGCCTGATTACCAAGATGCAAACTTCTTTTGCTATTTATGAAGATGGAAAAGAAAATGTAGTATTTACGAGCGATGTCACCGAAGAAAGTTTAGCTCAATTAGATGGGTTAAAATACTGTCCGATGACATTTCAGGAAAAAATACAAAAGCAAATAGAACTTCGCATTACCATTGTTGGCGATCAGCTATTTGCAGCAGCCGTTGACTCGCAAGTATCTGAAAAATCACAAACCGACTGGCGGAAAGATGGCATTGGTTTATTAAAATCATGGGTTGCCTACGATTTGCCTGCCGATATTCAACAAAAATTACTGCATTTTATGGATTATTTTCAGTTAAACTATGGAGCAATTGATATGATTGTTACGCCTGAAAACGAATATGTTTTTTTAGAAGTAAATCCTGCTGGAGAATTTTTCTGGTTAGAGTTATTTAATCCACCGGGCTTTGCCATTTCAAAATCCATTGCTAATGTATTGATAGGCAAGGTATTAAGACGAGAAAGTATCACCAATTGTTGAACTGTAGTTAATGATTTACCAAAGTCCAAAAAATAATTCTCCATTCTCAACTTTCCATTAATCCAAAATCATCACCTTCTTTGTCCAAAGTTCCTTTCCATCATTGATTTGAAGCCAGTAAATACCTGTTTTTAGTTGGCTAATATCTATTTGATGCTGTCTTAATTGAGTAGTTGTTAACTGTTGTTCTATTATTTTTTGCCCTGTTATATTTCGTAAATTCAGTGTGTAAGTTGCTGATTGTGAAGGTAAATTTGCCGCTATTTGTAGCTTATTTTTGCTAGGATTTGGGAAAATATTAACAAAAAATTCTTTAGCTGATGGCGTTAGTGTATTGGTAGTAGCTGTTTTACTAGTATATGCCATAGCTATATTCTGTGGAATATTGTTAATACTTGGGCTAAGTTGGTAAAAATCGCTTGCGGTTAATGGAATGGTTCGCCTTTTTTTATACACCAATACAGTGAACGAACTATTGGCTGTACAACCACCTGCATCGCTAATATTTACTTCATAAGTTGTTGTTTTTAACGGCTTTATGTTTAAAGTTGCGCTGTCCATTTGCTCGGCAATGGCACCTGTACTCCATTCATAGGTATAGGGGGGCGTTCCGTCTATCATATTGGCAATTAGGGTAACATTTTCGCCTATATAAATCTCCTTCTCGCCACTCAAACTCGCTTCACAACAAGCTGCTTTTTTTCTTTCAATACACTGTGGTTCTTCTACAATGGCATAACAAACCTCCAGCGGCACAGGTAAATTTAGCGCATCTATCAACAAAGGAATACTCACTAAGTATTGTTTTTCTAGTACTTTAATAAGATGTTCTAAAAGAAAGGGAATCGGCACTTTTTCAGGTACTAATTCCGCAGGTAAGGCAAATTGTAGATTCAAAAATTCACCTAGTTCGTCCAAATCAGCTTGATTGTAGGCAATGCCATAAAAACAATAAGTTCCTGCTGGATGGTCTATAAAATCAAAAATACCATCTTCACTTACCCCTATAATCACAGGATCGCCATTTTCGTCTAGTGTCTGGCTATCTGTAACCAAAAAGGCATAATTAGTTGCATTTGTTTCTGCACTAGAGGGCTTTTCCACTGCTTCACTTAGGTTGCAAATAGGGCTTACAAAAAGCTCGGGTTGACCTGCCTGTACCTCTCCACAAGTTGCTTGTGCCTTGTGGCTTATTGTCAAACAAAGCACAAAAGCAAGAGAATAAATAAAATAGTGATATATATGTTTCATAGTAGTGTTTTTTTGTTTAAGACTGGAGACGTGAGACAGGAGACATGAGATTGCTTTTTGGATTTTTAGATTTTTGGACTTTTGGACTCTTATTATCTAATTCAACTAATCACTAATAAACTAATCAACTAATCACTAATCAACTAATTCAACTAATCACTAATAAACTAATCAACTAATCACTCTGTTTGGTTGAAAACACGGCATTTAAAACATGCCAAGATGTGAAATTTTTAAAAAAATAATTTTCAATTCTCAACTTTCCATTTTCCATTAGAAAAATTTTCCATTAATCCATAATCATCACCTTCTTCATCCAAAACTCTTGTTCGTCGTTGATTTGAAGCCAGTAAATACCTGTTTTTAGTTGGCTAATATCTATTTGATGCTGTCTTAATTGAGTAGTTGTTAACTGTTGTTCTATCATTTTTTGACCTGTTACATTTAGTAAATTCAGTGTGTAAGTCGCTGATTTTGAAGGTAAATTTGCCTTAATTTGTAGTTTATTCTTGGCAGGATTTGGGGAGATGTTAACAAAAAATTCTTTAGATAATGGCGTTAGTGTATTGGTAGCATTTTCATCTAATACAACACTGCTTGAGCTTGGCATAACATTTACAGATACTACTTCTTGTTCTTTATTTAGTAATCTTACTGATTCAAAAGTAATCGCAAAAGGCACAATTTTGAGCATACTTGTAGTTCCACTTTTGAGGATACTACCAACTTCCATAATACAGTCTACCTCACAAAGTAGCCCACTACCTGTTTGTGTTGCTCTATCTGTGCGTGCAATGGCTATGTCCCACTGATAAGCGTTGAGTTGATGGTCAAAAGTAAGGCGATTGTCTACTTCCTTGCCGATCCATGAGTTTTCGTAATCAATTTTTGGCTGTAAAATATTTAGGCTATCTGTTGGTTTGATGAGGACGGAAAAAGCAATGCCATAAATATCTGTTGCCTCTATATTTTCTGTTCCTAAGTAAATGCCTATTTTTGAACTTTCACCAGAATTAATTTCCTCAGGCAAATTGCAGTAAAGTGGCACCCCATCATTACTTTGCCACACAATATTATTTACTTCGCCAATTTTTTTCCCATAATTTAACTCCACTAAACTTATATCCGTTCTATCAATTTGCCCATCTCCATTGCAATCTGCATGTTTATCATTAGTCAACTGATTGATAGATTGCTCCCATTCTTGACAATATTCAGGCTGCCATTCGCTGCTTGCATTTGGTCGTTGATAGCCCGTTTGTTCATAGGCTAAGGCAATAGGCAGTATATCATGATGGTTGACTATGCTATCATTATTGGCATCGCCTGCCCAAACTGCCGCTAAACAGTCTACAGTTACAGTTATCTCATCCACTAATTTACAACCGTTTTCCTCCACTATTTCTAATCTATAAACCGTTGTTTCTTCTGGCATTACCTCTATTTCTGTTCCTTCACAAACGATTAAAGAATCATTAGCATACCAAGCTATTTTTACATCTTCACTGATATTTCCTACTAAAGTAATAGCCTGCCCAACGCAAATTTGCTGATCTCCTCCCAAATTAATGCTTTGCCCTATTTTAGACAAACAATAAGGCTCTGCCAATTGATAATCTATAATAATATCTAAATCAGCTAATAAATCTAGTGCTGGCAAAATGGTTTCAATAGTTAAAGCACCACCTGTTACCTGTTTAGCAATATCAAAGAATTCAGCCAAAGGCAAGGGCATGGGTAATGGCAACAAATCTGGGGGCATGCCTACTGTTGGTAAAAGAATTACATTTGTGTTAAGAAATTGTGCCATCTGATCTAAATCAGCTTGATTGTAGGCAAAACCATGAAAACAATATACTCCTATTAGATAATCGGTAAAATCAAACACACCATCATCGGAAAGACCAATCATTACTGGATCACCGTTTTCATCTACATTCTGGCTATCGGTGATGATGAAGGTATAATCTGTTTTACCTGTTGCTTCTGGAGATGGGATATTGGTGGCAGCAGGGCTGAATTGGCAAAAATCACTCTGTAGTGGTGGTATCGGCTGACCTTTTTCATAGGCAAATACGGTGACAGTATTATTGGCAGTGCAACCCCCAGCATCGCTAATGGTGAGCTCATAAGTTGTTGTAGCTGAAGGGCTTACGATTAGGCTTGTACTATCTGATTGTTCGCTTATGGATCCTGTACTCCATTCATAGGTATAGGGTGGTGTTCCATCTATCATATTGGCAACTAGAGTAGCATTTTCCCCTATATAAATCTGTTGCTCACTACTCAAACTTGCTTCACAACAGCCTATTTTTTCCCTTTCCACACAATGGGGTTCTTCTACAATGGCATAGCAGACTTCTAAATTAAAGGATTCTAATAACCCCATCATGTCTATAAATGAAGGTATGGTAAGCATTGATACTAAATCTTCCATTACTTCAACAAACATTTCTAATGGAAAAGGAATGGGTAAGGGCAAATAATCAGGTGAAGGGGTTAGCGCGGCATTCAATGGACTATTATTTATAAAGTCAGCAACTTCATCCAAGTCAGCTTGATTGTAGGCGATGCCATAGAAACAGTAAGTTCCTGCTGGATGGTCTATAAAATCAAAAATACCATCTTCACTTACCCCTATAATCACAGGATCACCATTTTCGTTCAGTGTCTGGCTATTTGTAATCAAAAAGGCGTAATCGTTTGTGTTTGTTTCTTTGCCAGAGGGCTTTTTCATCATTTCACTTAGGCTGCAAATGGGACTTTTAGAGGGTTGAGGCTGACCTGCTTGTATATCTTCACAAGCCGCTTGTATGGTATGGCTTATTCCCAAGCATAATGCAAGTACAAAAGAATAATAAATAAAGTAGTGATGTATTGCTTTCATAGTAGTGCTTTTTTGTTTAAGACTGGAGATGTGAGACAGGAGACACGAGATTGCTTTTTGGACTTTTGGACTTTTGGACTTTTGGACTTTTGGTGTATTATCTAATTCAACTAATCAACTAATCAACTAATCACTAATCAACTAATCACTAATCAACTAATCAACTAATCACTAATCAACTAATCAACTAATCAACTAATCAACTAATCACTAATCAACTAATCAACTAATCAACTATTCACTAATCAACTAATCACTAATCAACTAATCACTAATCAACTAATCACTAATCAACTAATCAACTAATCACTAATCAACTAATCACTAATTCAACTTTCCATTAATCCAAAATCATCACCTTCTTTGTCCAAAGTTCCTTTCCATCACTGATTTGAAGCCAGTAAATACCTGTTTTCAGTTGACTAACGTTCAAATGATGTTGTTGGAGTTGATGGGCAGTGAGCTGTTGTTCTATCATTTTTTGCCCTGTTATATTTCGTAAACTCAGTGTGTAAGTTGTTGATTTTGAGGACAAATTTGCCTTAATTTGTAAATGGTTGCGACTAGGATTTGGAAAGACTTCGATAGGGGGCTTATTGTTGGAAATCGTAGTAGTATGGGTTGGTTGAGTGGTTAAAGTACTTTCTTCTGGATATGGTGCAACAGGAATCACTTCACTATCAGTATTGATGAGTTCAACATCGTGGAAAAAGACGGAGAAAGGTAATTTAATTAATGAAGTATCGCCGCTTTTCAATAAACTCCCTACTTCCATAATGTAGTCTATCTCACAAAGCAGACCACTCCCCGTTTGCGTTTGTCTATCTATACGCGCAACGGCAATATCCCATTGATAACCCTCTAGCTGTTTACTAAAGGTAATGCGGTTATTTTCTTCGCCAATCCAAGAATTATTGTAATGAAAAACGGACTCTTTTATGGTAATGCTATCTGTTGTTTGAATGGAAAAAGAAAAAGCAATGCCATAAATATTTTCTGCTGCTATTTCTTCTGTACCTAAATAAATGGGTATTCGCACACTTTCCCCTGACACCACATTTTCTGGTAATTCACAATATAGGGGTATATCTGTTTCACTTTGAAAAACAATATTATTTCCTTTTTCAACTATTTTTCTATAGTTTTTATCAATCACTGCCAAATCTAGCGTATCTATTTGCCCATCTCCATTGCAATCTGCATGTTTATCATTAAAATTTTCATTAATAGTAGTTGACCAATCCTCGCAATATTCAGGCTGCCATTCCGTACTTGCATTGGGTCGCTGTTCGCCCGTATTGTTGTAAGCTAGGGCAATGGCCAACACATCGCGATTATTGGCAATGCCATCGGTATCGGCATCACCCGGCCATACAGGAGAATCGCAGCCGACTTCTACGGTTATTTCATCCATTCTAGTACAAAAAAATTCTCCCACACTTAATTGGTAAACACTTGTTGTTGATGGACTTACCCATAATTCTTTTTGCCCACTAGCACTAGCTATTACTGTATCATTTTTATACCAAGTAAAATAACTTCCTGCAACATCTCCTTCTAACTTAATGCTTTGTCCTAAACAAATTTTTTGGTCTTCTCCTAAATCAACAGTAGCACTTACTATATCTAAACAGTAGGGACTACCAGACACATCATATTCAGCAAGCCCAAGCACTTCATTAATTAAATCCAAGCTATTTAGTAAATCATTTATTGTGAAAATATTGTCAGTACTTAATTCTTTACTAATCTCTATCAATGTTTCTAAAGACCATGGAATAGGTAGAGGTAAATAAGTTGGGGTCATACCAATACTTGCTGCTAAAGTTGGCGTTTGATTTATAAGTATAGCTAAAGTATCTAAATCAGTTTGATTGTAGGAAAAACCTTGAAAACAATATTCCCCTGTTCCATAGTTTATAAAGTCAAAAGCACCATCTGAACTTACAGTAATTATATCTGCTTCTCCATTTTCATCTAAAGTTTGACTATCGGTAATTATATAGGTAAAATCCGTAAAAGAGGGGGCTTTGGGCTGGTTATCTGTACTTGGGCTAGTATTACAAAACCTAGCTTTGCCGGCCACTGTAATAGAGTCAGTTATTACACAATCTGAGGCATCGGTAATTGTTATATAATAAGTAACTGGCATTGAATGAGATACAGCAATAGTATGACTATTATCATCTGAATTTTCCTCTATCTCCCCATTACTCCATTGAAAAGTATAGGGTGCTTGCGCGCCTTCTATAGTAGCGGTTAAGTCAACACGAACATAGGTTTGCCCCATAATTTCCTCTCTAATTTCTTCTTGTGTAATGCTACTGCAACATTCCCCTGTCTGTTTTATTGAACAATAAGGCTGTGGAACAATGTTGTAACAAAAATCAAAGGATGAAATAGGTGCAAAAGAATATAAGAACTCAAGGGAAGCTAATAAATTGTCAATTGTTAAATCTGATGGAAATAAGTCTTCACTTATATTTAACAATACTTCTAAAGGCAGAGGAATAGGTAAGGGCAAAAGGGATGTATCTATTGCTACTATACTGTTGATTACTTCATGATTAGCATTTAAAAATACTCCTATAGAATCTATATCTCTTTGATAATAAGCAAATCCATAAAAGCAATATTCTCCATCTTCAAAGTCAGTAAAGTCAAATACACCATCATCACTTATTCCTAAAACGACTTCATTGCCCAAACCATCAAAATTTTCTTTAATAATTAAAAAAGCATAATCTGTAGCATTGGTTTCAGTAGAATCAGGAATTATAGCGGCTCTGCTAATATCACAAAAAGAGCTAGAAGGGGCTTGGGGATTAGCTGCATTAATACCGCCACACCCCTCCAAGCTGTTGCTCTTTGCCTGTGTTTGTAATCCTACTAAACAACATAGCCCTATACTGATGGCTAAACATAGCCAACGACCATACTGAGATGGGGATAATATTATTGTCATATTATTTCAAATTTATTATTTTTATTATGATAAATAACTCACTTAATACTTGAATATTTATTTTTATTTAAAAAAATATTTGATAGTCATAAAAATGTTCATTCATCTATAATAAACCGACAAGCACATCCCAGTATTGATCGGATAAGCTATCAATACCGTATTAGAGGAATGCCGATGATACTAGCATTAGTTTGATAAGTGTTAAAATCGCTGATGGTTACATTAGCATCTAAATCAACATCTGCATTTGTGTAAACATCAACAGTTGTATTATTATTAAGCCATGTTTCATAATCGTTGTAGTCCTCAACGGTAATAACCCCATTTCCATTTACATCACCAGCATGTAGCCCTGCAATATTAGGCTCTAACAATGTTTGCTGCCCCTGTCCTGCTGCTTGATTGATGCTACTTGTAAAATCATAAACAGCCGTATTGTTTGAATTTACCTGAACAGGCGTACTACTCATAACATCCAAATGGTTGCGGCTTCGCACTACTACATAATAAGCACTCCCTATAATAGCGTCACTGAATTGAACTCCATTAGTTAGTCCATCCACATCAACAATACTACCATCACTATACAATAAAGCTGCACGGCGTTGAATGACTGTATTGATATCATTAGCATCCCAAAGCTCTACTAATACCCAATCCACGACATAGATTGGTACGCTAACATTACTTTCATTGCCATTATCGTTATAGTTCCAGGGTCCAGTATTAAAGGGCTGATTAGTTGGATTTTGTGAGTTTTGGGGTGGATTCATATAGTTTCCGCCACCGTAGGCACCTTCTAAATAAACCTTTACTTGAAAAACACTATTAGGAATTGCACAAGTTTTTCGTAAACAGTAGGGTGTTGCTGTATCTGTGCAAATGCTTAGGTTTAAAGAACCTAATAAGTCAATTCCATTATTAATACTTGGTATAGTTAAATCGCCAACTAAACCAGCTAAAACACTCAAAAAATCTTCAACAGGCAATGGAAGTGAAAGCGGCATATCCTCTGCTGGAATACCAACTACTCCTGCTAAAGCAGGATTAGCATTAAAAAAAATCGACATATTATCTAAGTCTGCTTGATTGTAGGCAAAGCCTTGAAAACAATAATTACTTGGCGGAAAATTGGTAAAATCAAATATACCATTACTGCTTGTACCTACCACAATAGGGTCGCCATTGTCATCTAATTGTTGGCTATTTGTAATTAAAAAAGCATAATCTGTTAATCCAGTCACTAATGAAGAAGGCAAGCCTTCAACTGCTGGGCTTTCAAAACAAAAACTACTTGCGCTAGGTGCCTCTACTGTTCCCGAATTAGGTATTGTAATTGTTGTTTGGGCTACTGCTACACAATTATTAGCATCTGTAATGGTTACACTATAGTTGGTACTTGCTTGGCTCACCATTGCAGAAATTACATGAGTATTTTGTGAAATGGTGGTAGTTGTTCCATCACTCCATGCATAAGTGTAAGGTGCTGTTCCATTGTTTATTTCTGCTGTTAAATCAATGAATGTTTCTGCCATTAAACAAGCCTCCTCGACATCAATAACTGCACAACAACTGCCATTTGTACTATCATTATCTAAACAATAAGGCGTTGCTATAGCCGTGCAAATAGACAGGTTTAAAGTACCTAACAAGTCAATTGCCCCTTCAAGGTTTGGTATAGTTAAGTCACCAAATAACTCCCCTATAGCCAAAAAATCTTCTAAAGTCCATGGCAGCGCAAGTGGTATATTATCTGCTGGAATACCAAATAAGGGTGCCAAAGTTGGATTATCATTGAAAAATTGCGCCGCATTATCTAAGTCTACTTGATTGTAGGCAAAGCCATGAAAACAATAATTGCCTTCTGGAAAATTGGTAAAATCAAATATACCATTATCACTTGTGCCTATTATAATAGGGTCACCAGCACTATCTAGTTGTTGGCTATCAGTGATTAAAAACGTGTAATCTGTCGCAGCTGTCACCGTAGTTGATGGAATAGAAGTCGCTACGGGACTAAAATTGCAAAAACTAGGAGTCGTAATTGAGGGTTGGGGCATTCCTGCACTAATCGGACCACACTGTGCATTTGCTGTCAATGAACTACTCATTAAACAAAGGGCAAATAGGAAGATAAGCCCATGCATCAAATAATATTTGGTTTGCTTTAACATAATAGGTGATTTTGGATAAAAAAATAATTAAATATGTATTCAAATATACAACATAAAAAACTTTATCCATTAACTAACCAAATATTTTCCTATTGTTTTATAGTAGATAATTCATAGACAATTTGTGTAAAATAATTCATCAATTGTTTCTACGCCAAATGTATGCTTACTTTAGGATTAATTAAAGTACATTTCAACCATCTTGTACTCTAATTTGTTATCTTTTTATTGGTCATTTATACTAATTCAGAAATCGTACCTTTCTGTTTATCAAATATTTATTTTAAAAAAACAGATTATTTGCATGATTTTATTGTACTTCATTTTTGGCAAAAATCAGGCTTTTAAACAACTATACAATTAAACAAAACTTAAATGGTATGTTTCAAATGCCATACCTTTCGACCAAACAGTTTGTGCTTATTTTAACAGTTCGTAGATTAGTGATTCGTTTTTGGATGAGTTCTGTAATGAAGGCTTTAGCCGTTGCATTTTTTGTAAAAAAAGTGAAAATCAGTAATTTATATCCATTATAAAATTCAAAAAGTTCATTCAGCTATTGAACTCTTGTAGCTAAATAATTAAAAAGTATTTTTAGCAGCAAAGTGTTAGAAAGATAATGAAGCATAGCACTTGAATTTACCATAAATTAATCATCTCATATCTCATGTCTCATGTCTCATATCTCATATCTCATGTCTCATGTCTCATGTCTCATGTCTCATATCTAAATATCTATTCATGAAAAACAGGAAATATATACAGTTAATTGCTGCATTAAGTAAAAAAGAATTAAAACGTTTTAGGGTATACTTACAATCTCCTTTTTTTAATAAAAAGCAAAGCATTGTTCAACTATTTGATTTTATTCATCAATTTTACCCGACCTATGAACATAAAAAATTGAATAAACTTCAAGCCTATTCCTATATTTTTCCGAATCAGAAATATCAAGAACAAACTTTCCGCAATTTAATATCTGATTTGTACAAACTCCTCGAAGGTTTTTTGCTACAACAGCAACTAGAACAAAAGTCATTTTTTCAGCAATATTTTTTACTTGAAACCCTTTTTGAGCGCAAAGTAGACAAATTATATCTCCAAAAGTTTCACGCGCTCTACAAAGAACAAGAGAGAAATGTCAAAAAAAATATACATTACTACCACCATCAATATCAAATTGAACAGCAGGCACATAGTTTTAATGTAGCTCGAAAAAGCAGAGTTGTGAACAGCAATTTAAGTACCATTCTGCACAGTTTAGACACTTACTATTTGGCCAGCAAATTGCGTTACTACTGCGCTTTGTTTAATCACCGCAACCTAATGAGCACAGACATTCAGCTCCCCTTACTAGAAGAGATTTTAAGCTATATTGGGACAGGAATTTTTGATGAAATCGCTCTTATTGTAGTCTATTACCGTTTGTTATTGTTGTTAAAAGAAGATAAAAACGAGGTTCATTATCAAAATTTAAAAACGGCATTAAGCAAATATGATGAAGACTTACCCCTGCACGATTTACAACATATCTATACGGCTGTTTTTAATTACTGCAATAAAAAGTTAAAAAGTGGTCAATCTAGCTATCTCAAAGAAATTTTTGATTGGTATAAAGTGATGTTGGACAAAGGCAGTTTAATGGCAGATGGCTATATTACACCTGTTACGCACTTTAGAAACATTGTTAGGGCTGCCTTACGACTGGGTGAACTAGATTGGGCAGCAACTTTTATTAATGACTATCAGGATAAAATTGCAAAGGTACATCGTGAAAATATGGTGGGTTACTGTCGAGCTACCTTACATTTTTTTCAAAAAGATTATAAAATCGCTCTAGTTTTATTATTTAAATTTGAATTAAAAGATTTTTTCTATTATATTGAGCATAAAGTTTTGTTGGTACAAGTTTATTATGAATTAGCTGAACAGGAAGCCCTACAGTCTTTGTTAAATGCTTTTCGAATATATTTGTTACGAGACAATCATTTGGCGGAGCATCTAAAAAATAGTTATTATAATTTTGTGCGAATAGTAAACCGTTTGTTAAAATTGAAGTTAAGTTTTAGCTCTTCAAAAAAAGACATAATTACTGATATTCAGCAACTTACGCATATTGTAGAGAAAGAATGGTTATTAGAAAAAGCAAGAGAATTGTGAGTAATGGGCTGAGTAAACGTTAAATTATGAGCATAAAAAAAAGGCAACACCTCAACAAGTTGTTATTTAGCACACAGACACAAGGCTGATGATCTGCAAAACATACATAGGTTGATTTGGGTGGTGCCGCCTTCATTTAATCCCGCAAATTTAATTGTGAT
>JAHDHV010000072.1:15862-19508 GCA_020631155.1 Bacteroidota bacterium
ATAGGTTGATTTGGGTGGTGCCGCCTTCATTTAATCCCGCAAATTTAATTGTGATGTTTGTTATTTATTCTTTTCTTAGTATTTAACGTTTTCTAGTCCCGTTCATTGTTGTTTTTTCTTACAAATTGCTTTTTGAACACAACAGAATATTTATAGCTCAAGCTCTTACTCAACTCACCAATAATGAACTTAACATTCTAAATACCTTTATTTTTAAAGGATAAAGTACATTTGAAATAATTGGTCTTTTACTAATCTTTCAAAAAAAGCTTAATACTATAGTTCTTTTTAGTTTGTATAAAAATAAGGCTTTTTTATCACAAATCCAATTTATTTAAACACCATTTTACAAGTATACAAAAATTATCATTCATAATGACAATAATTGAACAATTAAATGTTCAAAAAACTTTTTTTTCCCTTTTATACAACTTTGTTTTACAAACGACTTAAAATCAGGTGATTGTAGCCATAAAAAAGTACTTAATAATTTCTAAATTTTACTTTGTTTGTTCTCCTCACTAAAAAATCCCTCAACCCCTTTACCTGTATTGATAAAGAGTTTCTTTAAATCCATTAAATCTCCTTCTAAGTCTTTTTCTAAATATTCTTCCCCTTTCTTGGTCAATTTAAGCGTTTGATACATAAGACTATATCCCTTTACTTTCAGTGTTTCCTTCCAAGATAATTTTTCACTAAACTTTTCATAATAAGTTGTTGAAAATTTGTGGTATTCTTTATCATGACTTGCCCAATCTTGTTTTTGCCCGTTTTGTGTTTTAACTTTGTTAATAAAGGTGGTATATTGTTTCAAATAATCATCCTTGTTCTTTGGCGGTATAGAGAAAAAAGAGCAAGAAGTCATGCTTAAACATAAAAGGAGGATGCTAACAACAGTGATTAACTTTTTCATAAGGCGGTTTCTTTTTTATGAAGTGAAATTAAATAGCCTTACAATGAGCTTATTTTTGAAGACAGAAAAAATCTTTTTCTCTACTTTTACAAGGTATTTTTTTAACAATTAGTTCCCATCCTACCCTGCTTCTTAGAAATATATTTTTTTAAAAACAAAGCACATCAATTATAGACAAAAAAAATGCATTGCTCAAGCCTTATAACTTGAACAATGCATTATTATAAAAAGTATTATTTATTTTATTGACTTACAAATGCTATAACTCCATAAATCAACAGTCTTAAAAATTAATTTCCTCCGCCTCCATTGTTTCCACTATTTCCACCAGCAGCAGGCTGAGATGTTGGAGTTGAAGCAGGTTTGGTTGCTGTTGCTGCTGCAGGTTGTGATCCAGCGTTAGGTTGTGCCGCAGGAGCAGTAGTAGCAGGTTGTGATGCTGCTGGAGTAGCTGCCGCAGGCTGTGCAGGGGTAGTAGTCACAGGTCGCGGTGCTGGAGCAGGTGCAGTAGTCGCCGAAGGTGGCGGTGCTGTTGTTGTGCTGCTATTATCTAAAATATCTTCGATTTTTGTAGGGGTATTATCATTTACATTATTGACTCTATCTGGCATAAAGGCATTGGCAAAAATACTGAGTACAAATAAGGCAATTGCCAAGCCCCAAGTTGCTTTATCTAAAAAATCAGTTGTTTGCTTCACGCCCCCCATTAAATTGGAAGAACCTCCGCCAAAGCCAGCACCTAATCCGCCCCCTTTAGGGTTCTGTACCAAGACCACCAGCATCAATAAAACACAAACAAAAATAATTAAAATAGTTATTAATTGATACATATCTATAATTTACGGTTAATATTCGCTATTTTGGCTGCAAAATAACTGCTTTTTTCTGGATATTTCAAACTTAATTCTTTATAAATTTCCAAAGCCTTTTGAAAATTGCCCTGTTTTTCAAAAACAACTGCCATTGCCTCCGATTTTACCTTGTCCGAATCTTGTATGCTCAAAGCCACTTGCTCCTCTACAGTCAAGTCGCTATCTTCCTTAGAATGTTGTTGTACATATTCTTTGATTTCTTGTTCGTCATCTTCGGAAAATGGAGAACGCCATCGTTTATTTTGCGGCCGTTCTTTATAAGCTTCTACTGTGCTTTTCAACTGTTCTAACAAAGAATTTGTATCAGAAGTTTTATTATCTGGCAACTTATCTACCTCTATCTCTGGAGTTTCTGGCAAATCGTTGGTATATAAATCCTCTGTCACCTGCTGTTCAATCTGTTTTGGCTTAAATAAATCCCAAACATTTTCTGTAGGCAGTTCGTCCTGCTGTAAATCCGCTTCCAATTGTCGGCGTGCTTTTTCGGCGAGTAATGCACGGTCTATTTGAATTTCTTCGGTAGGCAATTCATCTTCCTCCAGCATTGCTTGTAAACGCCGCTCATAAGCTTCCGTAGGCAAATCCTCTGTCACCAAAGTCGGTTCTTTCGCTATTCTAGGTTGAGTAGTGGCCAAAATATCTTCTTCTTCTGGCAATTCAGGCACTTCCTCTACAACAACAGTTTCTTCTTGTATATCTTGTTCAGCATCCGCTTCTATTAATTCTTCTGGTTCAACAAGATTAGGTGCCATATTTTCTCTGACCAATGGTTGTTGTTCCACACTTGTAGCATCCGTACTATCTTCTTGCTCAACGTCTTCTTGTGTTACTAAAGCATCTATATTTTGCTGTGATAAATCTCTATTATTCAATAAATTATACAGCACTGCTCGACTGTTTCCAAAAGTAGCCGCCGCCTGTACCCAATGTTGTTGTTCATAGGCATTGTTATCTACAGCTTTTTTGGCCAGCAAAAGATAAGCCGTTTGAAAATAAGGATATTTATCTTTTAACTGCCTCAATTCATCCATTGAAGTACTGGATAAATGTGCCTGATTTTCTAATAAATCTACTAATTGATTACTTGTCATATATGGTAAAAATGCTTTTTGGCTCTTTGGATATTTAGATTTTTGGATGTTTAGATTTTTTGGAAGTTAGCTATTAACATTTAGAGCTTAGATTTTTGTTTTTTAAAAAAAAGTAACATATTTTCGTAATTCGTAATTAAATCACCAATTTGTAAAGGCTTTATTAAACACTTGGTCTACCAATTTTGTCGTGATGAGGTCTTCCAATTCATCTTCTACATCAGACAGATTGCTATTTGCTTCAAAGTCCTCATATCCTCTAAACGTTTCCGACCATTTTTTATTGGTCACACTATTTATGTAATTGATTCGCGCCTCAATAGTCAGTCGGTTAAGGTTTGCCTGATCATTCGCTCCCGAAGCAGCAGGTGCTACATAATAATTGATTATATCACCACTGAACTCAATGTCTCCCTCACTATCTTGCAGATTCAAGCGCGTTTCGGCAATTAGTTTGTCTTTTAGTTTTTCGGATAAATCTTGGCTTAGGGTAGGTGAAACGATGGTTGCCAAATTGGGAAAATTATCTACACTTACCGTTTTTACATTTGGGTCAATAGACGTTCCTGTAAAAGAATAAACTCCACAGCCTATTGTAAATAACATCACTAGGCTTAGTGTAGAGATAGCGGATGTGAGACGTGAGACGTGAGATAGGAGACGTGAGATAGGAAATAATCTATTCATAGTATTTTTCATTCTTGGAACTTAGAAAGTTTTGAGTGTGTCAAGAATTTAGGGAATGGCAAAATACTGTTTAAATAGACATT
>JAHDHV010000583.1 GCA_020631155.1 Bacteroidota bacterium
ATTCCTCTTTCATAGTAAAGCGTATTTTGCCTTTCCCTAAATTTCTGACACACTCTTCGTAATTGACTAAAATTGGAAGTAGATAAACTGACTAGAAGTGAATGCTCCAAACGAAATGGTAATCAAACCTAAGATAACATAGGTAGACCAACGGACGGCGGTATATTGGCTAAACAATGGATTTTTCCAGCCAAAAACTTCCTCGCAAAAGTGTATGAGCAATAAGAGACCGCCAAAAACCAACACTATCACAAAATGATCGTGGTGCTGGGGAAAAAGCTGTCCAGTAAATTGACGGGCTTCAATGAAAAACATACTTTTAATCATCGAAAAGGCATCGCCAATGCTTTGCGCTCGAAAAAATACCCAACTAATGCAAACAAGGAAAAAGGTGCTGATAACTTGCAAAAAATGATGCAAACGTTTAAAGCTATTGAATCCAATTTTTGCATTTAAATTGTCGAAAAAAGGTTGTGTTATAATGGCGAGAACGAGGTAAGCCCCATGCAAAAATCCCCAAACTACAAACGTCCAGTTGGCACCATGCCACAAGCCACTCACCACAAAAGTTACCATTAAATTGTAGTACCACCGCCATTTTACCACCCGATTCCCCCCCAAAGGAATGTAACAATAGTCTCTAAACCAAGTAGATAGCGAAATATGCCAACGTTGCCAAAACTCGCGAATGGAGCGCGCATAATACGGGCGATTGAAATTTTGCATTAACTCATAACCCATCACTTTAGCTGCACCAATGGCAATAATGGAGTAACCTGCAAAGTCGCAAAATATTTGGAAGGCAAAGAAAATCGTAGCCACAATCACCGTTAAGCCTTCGTATTTTTGAGGCGCGCCGTAAACCGCATCCACAATAGCTACCGCATTATCTGCAATCACCAATTTAAGAAAAAAGCCCCAAAACATCATTTTTAAGCCATCCACAACCCGTTGATACTCAAAAGAAAATGTTTGTTTCAATTGTGGGAGCAGCCTATCAGGTCGCTCAATCGGACCCGCTACTAGTTGCGGAAAAAAGGATACATAAAGCGCGAAAATACCAAAATGCTGCTCGGCTTTTATTTTTCCCTGATACACATCAATACTATAACTAAGCGTTTGAAAAGTGTAGAAAGAAATACCTACAGGCAAGAGCAAATTAAAGGCGGGTACCTCTGTCAATAGGTTAAAAGTTTGGAAAATAGCATTGAGGCTACCACCAAAAAAGTCGAGGTATTTGAAAGTAAATAGCAAACCTAAGTTGACCAATAAGCTGAGATACAGCCATTTACGTCTAGGTTTTTTTTCAGAAAGTGCGCTCATCTGTCGGGCAGCGAAATAGTCTACAACGGTAGACAGCAAAATCAACAAAGCATATTCTGCTTTCCAACACATGTAAAAATAGTAACTCGCAGCTAATAAAAGTACCCATCTATATTTAGGCGGACACAAAAAGTAGCAGAGTATAACAATTGGAAAGAATAAACAAAATGCTAACGAATTAAACAGCATAGTTTGTAGTTAAGGTAAATATTGAAATGTCTATGCAAAGGCAAATGTATTGTTTTTTTGCAGCCATTTTGAAAAAATAGTCATTTATTTTGTTAGGAGATAAAAAGATGTGAGATATAAGAGTGAAGATGCAAAATAAATAATTGACTGTTATTGAATTGTAAATTTTTTAAAGTTTAAATGATACTTGAATTTGTGTGATTAATCATTTACCACATACGTCAAAAAATCTGTTGATTAATCACTAAATTCTTTTTACTAACAACTAAAAAAAAAAGCCCTATTGCTGGCAAAATCTACCATTTTTTTGTACATTTTGCCAGCAATAGAACAGTATTTTTGAGCATTATTCTTTCATTTTTAGGTAAATATATATTGCAATGAAGTCCAGCTTAGTCATTGGAAGAGCGGAACAAAAAAACTTATTTAAGGAAGCTTTAACTACTAAAAGATCGGAGCTAATTGTGATATATGGAAGGTATAGAGTGGGAAAGACCTTTTTAATCAAAAATGTGTTGGGAAAACGCATACATTTTGAAATGACGGGTATTCAAAATGGTAATTTAAAAGATCAATTACAAAATTTTGCCGATAAATTGTCAGAATTTAGCGATGAGGAGGTGAAGCGGCCAAAAAGTTGGATGGCTGCTTTTTCTTTGCTTAAAAAATATTTATCAAAACTAAAAACGAGGCAAAAAAAGGTCATTTTCCTAGATGAATTGCCTTGGATAGCAACGCATAAATCCAAATTTTTAGGTATGTTAGGGCATTTTTGGAACGATTGGGCAATGTATAATAACATACTCCTAGTTGTTTGTGGTTCGGCAGCTTCATGGATGATTAAAAATGTGTTGAATGATAAGGGGAGTTTACATAATCGCGCTACTCGGTACATGCCTTTACAGCCTTTTACACTTTTAGAGACAGAACAATTTCTACAAGCTAAAAAAATGAAAGTCAACCGCTATCAGGTAGTACAATTGTATATGGCTTTGGGTGGAATTCCTTATTATCTGGATTTGTTGAAAGTAAATGAGAGTATTCCTCAAAATATAGACCGACTGTGTTTTGATATAAATGGATTTTTGAGGAATGAGTTTGAGCGATTGTATCAATCTTTATTTGAAAAAGCAGAACATCATATTGCGGTTGTTAAAGCATTGGCTTCTAAGTGGAAAGGACTCACTCGTAAAGAAATTGCGACTTTAACAGGCTTAAACAATAGCGGAAGCCTAAGCAGAATTTTAGAAGAATTAGAAAAATCTGCTTTTATTCAACCCTTTGTTCCTTTTGGCAAAAAGAAAAAAGGAAGCTTGTATAGGTTAATAGATAATTTTTCGTTATTTTACCTAAAAATGATCGCTCAAAGAGGATTACGCAATCAAAAAAATGTGTTTTTACAATTAGACTTGTTCGGCGAGGGCAGATTGGTGGGAAAATTGAGCTATTTTCGACCACTTGAAGGCTTTTTGAGGGCGCATAGCCGTGGCTACGTAACCGAAAAAAGGCATAAAGTGGGAAGAAAAGAGCCAATTTTAACCCAATATGAAACTCGCCGAACAAGTCTATTATTCAGCCACCAAAAATTCAATGTATGGAGTGGATATGCCTTTGAAAATATT
>JAHDHV010000584.1 GCA_020631155.1 Bacteroidota bacterium
TATTCTTCTTCGTGTTCCTCGTGGGTGTGTTCGAGGTCGTCGCAGTGATAGAGGCGTTGTTTTTTGGGGATGGCGGCTTGGGTTTTGCCTCCGTTTTTCTTGACTTCTAACATCTTCTGTACCAAGCGATTCCGCTCTCTTTTGATGTATTCGCGATTGGCTTCGTCTAGGTCTTTGTTGTATAGACACTTACCGTCTACATAGGTTCTTTCGGCTTGTGCGTAGATGGACATTGGATGGTCTGACCACAGTACAATATCGGCATCTTTACCTGCTTTTAGGCTGCCCATGCGATGATCGAGGTGCAGCATTTTGGCAGGGTTGAGGGTGACCATTTTCCAAGCTTCTTCTTCGGAAATATTGCCGTATTTGACGGCTTTCGCTGCTTCTTGATTCAGTCGGCGACCCATTTCGGCATCGTCAGAGTTGAGGCTGGTTAATACGCCCATTTCTTGCATCACCGCCGCATTGTAGGGAATCGCATCAATGACCTCGTATTTGTAAGCCCACCAATCAGCGAAAGTAGAGCCTGCTGCGCCATGTTTTTTCATTTTATCCGCCAATTTATAGCCTTCCAAAATATGGGTAAAGGTGTTGACATTAAAACCGAATTTTTCCGCCGTTCTCATCAACATATTGATTTCCGACTGCACATAGGAGTGACAGGTGATAAATCGCTGTTTATTAATGATTTCTAATAAAGTTTCTAGCTCCAAATCGGGTCTGACGGCTTGCCCTGAACGCTTGGCTGATTCGTATTCTTTGGCGCGTGTGAAGGCATCCATAAACACCTGCTCTACACCCATTCGCGTTTGTGGGAAGCGACTGCGGCGATTATCGCCCCAATTCGACTGTTTTACATTTTCCCCTAACGCAAATTTAATAAATTTTGCTGCATCTTTAATTTTCATTTCTTCGGGTGTGCTACCCCAACGGAATTTAATAATGCCCGACTGACCGCCTATCGGATTTGCTGAACCATGTAGCAATTGCGCTGCCACTACACCGCCTGCTAATTGTCGGTAGAGGTTTACGTCCTCAGAATTGACGACATCGGCGATGCTGACCTCTGCGGAAACGGCTTGCGTGCCTTCGTTTACGCCTCTACTGATGGCGATGTGTGAATGTTCGTCAATGATGCCAGAGGTTAGGTGTTTGCCTTTTGCGTCTATGATTTTGGCGGTTGCTCCCGGTAGGTCTTTGCCAACTTGTGCGATTTTTCCGCCGCGAATCAATACATCCGCATTTTCCAAAATACCATCTTCCTCATTTGTCCAAACAGTCGCATTTTTAAATAAAATCGCCTCCTTTTCAGGAGCTTTTGACCAGCCATAAGCTTCAAAAGGATAGATAATTTCGCCTACTTCTTCCGCTTTTTTATCTTTTTTCTTGTCTTTTTTATCCTTCTTTTTATCGTCTTTTTTGTCGCCTTCTTTTTTCTTCTTGCTTAATTTTTCCTTGCGCTTTTTGGAACGCTCCTTATCGTAAGCCGCCGTTTGTGTAGCCGTCCAGTCTACCCATTCACCATCGGCATTTTGACCGCGCCCTTTCCATGTTTTGCCGTCCTTATTGACCCAGCCACTCAAGCGCATTAAGCCTTTGCTTTTGCCTTGATTGTTTAAAGAATCTTTGGAAGCGTCCAAGCTAAAATTGATGGACTGCCCTTTGAGTTGATGCTTTACTTTTACTTTGTTGGTATCGTTGATTGCCCAATTGATGGCTGCTGCCTCGGCTTTCTCACCTTCTACCTCAAAATTGTATTTGGCAGTGCCTACGGTGAGGGTGTAATCTCCGCGAATGTCCAATATGTTCCAATCTTTGATGCGGTGTCGTTTGCCTGCCACCCAATTTTCGTAGAGTTCTGTTTTTTTGCTAAATATCGCGCCCGATGTAATGATAAAATTAGCCACTTTGCCCCTTTCTAGGCTGCCCACTTGATTGTAAACGCCTAGCAGATTGGCAGGGGTATAGGTCAAAGCTTTTAGGGCAAGCTCTCCGCTTAAACCTCTTTTTATAGCTTTTTTTAAATTTTTGTGAAAATCTTTTTTCTTTTCCAAATCGGCGGTTGTGAGGGCAAAATTGATGCCTGCTTTGGCTAAAAAATGTGGATTTGAAGGAGCTAATTCCCAATGTTTCATCTCTTTTAGCGTCACATTGACCGCATCAAAAGGGTCTTCTACATCGTAGGCATCAGGATAATTGAGGGGGATGATAAAGCTGGCCTTGCTTTTTTTGAGGGCATCAATGCGTTGGTACTCATCGCCTGAACCTTTGATGATGTATTGTTTGTTGAACTGATCGCCGAGTTTGTCGGCGCGAAGGGCGGTTAATTTATCCTGTACCTCAAAAATTTGTGGTAGGTTTTGCGTTTTATTCCAATGGTCGAGGCTGATGTTGTACTCCTCTTTATTTTGGGGCGATTGCCTTTTATACCAATTGGCATCCATATGGGTTTGCTTGATCAAGGCGATGCTGCCCATCAAAGAGGACGGATAATCTTGTTTGGAAGTGCCTTTTCTAAAGGAATAATGCGCCGATGCCTTGTCTTTCAACATCAATTCGTTTTCATTTTCATCGCCGAGCAGCACTAGCGCACCCGTTCCGCGAGCAATGCCGTCCTTATGGTGGGTCAACACAGTGCCAAAGCCGAGTTCCCAAAGTTCCTTTGCCTTTTTTTCGTTGGCGGCGAAACTATCGGCGGCGTTGATTTCGGGCTTGATGGCTTCATTCCAGCCGTAAGCTCCTTTTTTCTTGGATAAAGGCTGCGGCGGCGCATTCCAATCGCGTTTTGTTTTCGGGATTTCTGGCAAGCCATAATCGGCATACATATCAATAAATGAGGGGTATATGTATTTGCCTTTTAAATCAATGACTACCGCCTCTTTAGGAATGGATACACTGGTACCGACTTGGCTAATTTTGCCGTCCTTTATCAATAAAGTTGCCTTTTGTAGCTTCTGGTTATAATGCGTTTGTATGGTGGCATTGGTGAAAGCAAAAACGCCCTCGCGCTCATCGTGTACGCCATTGACGGGAAAGGTTGGCTGCGCTTGTAGGGTGCCTATATTGGCGATAAATAGGGTGAAAATAATGGATAAAATAAGGTATTGTGTGGTTTT
>JAHDHV010000073.1 GCA_020631155.1 Bacteroidota bacterium
CATAATTTTTTATCAATACTTCATCAATTGCGCCTCTTTTTTGGGCATTAGAATTGATGTGACGTTTCGCTTTTACGTAATTTATTTTGTAATCTTTGTACAGACCTTTGATAAAATCAGTTGCAGAATTAGACAATAAAAACTTCACCCCTTTTTTATCTAAGGCATTACACAAATCTCTTAGCCGCTCTTGAGCAGCCTCATCAAAGCCACCTTGTACATAGCCTGTAAAGTTAGAACTTTTAGAGATAGGATCATAGGGCGGATCAAAATAAACAAAATCTTTTTTTTCTACATCTTTAAATATCTCAACAAAATCTTTATTAAGTATTTTTACCTCGTGATTATTTAGGTACTTACTAACAGCTCGTAGCGTTATCTCATTAACAATATTAGGATTTTTGTATTTTCCGAAAGGCACATTAAATTCCCCTGCACCATTAACTCGGTACAAGCCATTGTAGCAAGTTTTATTTAAATAAAGAATTCTAGATGCTTTTTTTATCAGGGATAGATTTTTGTAATTATCCGTTCTATCTAAGGCACGTATTTTATAAAAATAGTCGGAATCATTTTGATGTGTTTTAAGGTCTACTATTAAATCCTCTACATTTTCTTTGATGACCTTATAAGTATCAATTAATTCTTTATTTAAGTCATTGATAATTGCATTTTTAGGTTGCAAATGAAAGAACAAAGCTCCACCACCTACAAAGGGTTCATAGTAATTATTGTATTTTTTGGGCATCAACTTAACAATTTCAGGAATTAATTGCCGCTTGCCACCAACCCATTTTAAAAAAGGAGCTACTAATTTATTTTTATTTTTTATCATTATATACTTATCGGAAAATGAAGGCACAAGTTACTAAAAAAAAGGTGTTTTTTAATTTTTTGAGTGTGTCAGAAATTTAGGGAAAAACAAAGTGCACTCTACTATGAAAGATGAATGTTTACTTTTCCAAAAAACAAAACATCCTTTTTTTATTGGTTTTGAAGAGCGACCTTGAAAGTTTTTGTGTTAAGAAAATCGAATGAACAGTGCCTTTTAAGATTAAGGGCAATAGTTGTTATGCGAAACCCCTCTTTTTCTGACACACACTTCACTTATAAGTAAGTAGGTAGACAAAATTAAACAACCATTGGATTCTTCATAAAATATTGAAGGTAAATAAGTTATCTCACATCTCATGTCTCACATCTCATGTCTAAGTACTTAACAACTCCAACTTCAACAGCACCATCATTGCTTCCGCTAAATCTTTTCCAAAAGAAATAATGCCATCCTGATGTCCAGCCATAATCAGCACCTTTTGTTGCGCCAAATCACTAGTATGGTACAAATGAGCAATTTCATAAGCCATTTCGGGCGTGCCATAAGGAACAGTCGAGGCGGTTGTTGGTAGTTTATTTTTATATTGCTCCCATAATTGACGATGATGTATGTGTATAACTGCTTGATTGTTTTTGTCTAATAAATAAATGATAGCATGGGTAAGTGACTCGGAAGATGCTTTAATCGCCCCTTCACATTTTAAGGTATTTTGTCGAATATCAAAGCTACTAACCAACGAATAATGTTCATTGTTAAGCGTTGATAAATGCCCCGTTTGTGTGCCGCTAATGATAAATTGTTTGGGTTGTTGAGGGTGACGGACGCTGATGTTGCCATAGCCCACCTTCAAATTTGCATCATAGCCTATCCACTTTAAAGTATAAACATGTTTGCGCCAGTGATTTAGATTGCTGATTAGAGATGGGGAAGGCGGAGGGCTTATTTGCCATTCACAGTTGTATTTTATATATCCTTCGTCTATGTGTTGGTTTGTTGCGGAAATTATCATAGGTGATTTTTTACCAAAGATAGTTAACTTGCATTTCTATGACAAATTTTTTTTAGTCTAAAAATGGCATTTTTTCCCAAAAGCCAATATAGATTCCCATAATGGGAATATTGTTTGCTTTTATTAATGTAAATATAATTGATTGTCAGGGGATTGTTGTTTTTGGCCTATTATTGGCAAGTAGAAGGGCAAAACTGACTATGAAATGTAAAAATCCAAGTTGACGGTCATTGGTTTCGTGGGGGGGCTTATGACTAAGAAACTATCAAAACTTTAGCTCACACTTATTGATGCTTGATAGCATACTTTAGCTAATGGAAAACAGCGTGTATTATGGAAAAGATGTTGTTGCTGTCAAGTGAGATAAAGCTGCTGAGATGAATGGCAAGAAAAGGCAAATTAGTTGAATCGCTTATGAGTAGCAGGCAAGGAGCGATGCACAAATAGGTAAAAGTGGCAGTTTGGGTAGTGAGAAATATGGTTAAATTGTATGATTAACTATTTCGCTGCTGAGGTGAGCTAAAGTTTCTTTTTTTTTATTATAAAAATAAAATTCTAATTGCTTAATTGTAAATACACTAATTTTTTATTAGAAAAAGTTTAGCCCTAGTTATTTTACCCCATCATTAACAAATAGATAAACTCTACCTACTTGATTATGACAGTTAGCTGTGAGGTGCTGCTATTTCACATCACTAACACTCATTCAACCTCATTGATCAATCGTTAGAATTGTCTAGTTACTTAAACGTATTATTTGCATACATTAGCCCTTAAAACACCATTCCACCAATTCAACCAGCAAATAGTACAATGACTAGCAATTCTAACGTTCAATGAGTTTTTTTTATGGAAGTTAGAGATTAGAAGTTAGAAGTTTTTTTTGTCAGAAATTTAGGAAAAAGTTTCACTGTGTTGATTTTTTTCTTTCTTTTTTTATCAAGAAAAAAAGGTATGTTTCATTCCCTTCCTAACATTTTATCTCTAAAATTGCTATTTAGATATTTAGCCTTTTGGCTCTTTAGCTGTTAGAAATTAGCGATTAGAGATCAGAAATTGGAAGTTATTTTTTGAACTTTCTCGTAGCTATCAATTTTTGATTATTAATTATTTATAAGGACTTTAACAGCTAAAGCTGTCGTTACACAACTCACTTAGAAAATAATTGCTATCAATCAATTTGCCCGAATCACTGATCTACTAATCACGAATCTACGAACTGTTAAAATAAGCACAAACTGTTAGGTGGATAAACTCGGTATTTGAAACATACCGAAAAAAAGGAAAAAAACGTAGGCCAAGCAATGCCCTCTAAAGATTAAGGCAAATAGCTTTTATAGGAAAACTCTCTTTTCTTGACACACTCATATTTTATTGAGTTTTGTATAGTGTTGATTAGCATGGTAAAAAGAAGTGTTTTTAAATTTTATTAAAAAAAATAAAAACCTTAAAACCTTATAGCTTTACAACCTTCCGAACTCTAATAACCTTCCCAACTCCAAAGCAACTCACCCTTATCACAATCCTGATAATAAACCATTTACTTCTTGCAAAATAGCATGATTAATTCGTTGGAGCTGTCGAATAGCTTGGCGAACTTGCCGTTCTTTTTGAACAAAATCATCACAATACTCAATATTTTCTGTAATGCGTTTCATTTCTGTTGCACCAATAACATTGAGTGCCGATTTAAACTGATGCGCTGTAGCGGTGAGTAAGCCCCAATTTTGGGTACTAAAACTGCTGTCAATAACTTGCAACAAAGTGTTAGACTGTGTGCGATACATTTCCAGCATTTCGGTAACAAAAGAGGAATCTTCCCCTGCAATTTGGAAAAGGGAATTGAGGTTCATGAAAGAGCGTTTGGGAGTGTTACGACTAGGCGCACTCAATTCTACGGCACTTGTTGCTTGGTGGGAACTTCTTATATCTATCCGTAACAGCTTGCGAATCACATTAATAAATTCCTTTTTACGCAGTGGTTTCGCAATTTTGGCCTTTATCTTCGCCTGTGCTGCCCGAGCACCCATATTCAACTCCACAGTACCAGATACCGATACCACAGGTATACGATGGCTAACTTCCTTCAATACATCGGCTGCTGTGCCATCTTTTAGTAAATTATCCAGAAAAATAATATCGAAATTTTGCTTAGAAAGTGCTTGGTGTGCAACTTTTACAGAAGCAGCAATCAGGTAGCTACAATTGTCAAATGGCATCATCATTCGTTCAAAACACTTTTGATCTACAGCATCATCTTCTACATATAAAATAGAAATAAGCTTTTCATTTCTCATACAAACACACTTTTTTCCCTTGAACAATTATTATGGTGATAGTGAAATAGATTTTGAGATAAGAGAACTAAGACATGATATTTGAAGCTTAGTCCTATCTCTTACATCTGTTGATTAGATTTTGCATAAACGATTGATAGTAATGTGGTTAGCTATTGTTAGCCTTTTGAAAAATAGTATCTCCATTTTTATACGTTGTTTTTTAACAAAGGTTTAGATTTTTACAAAGGAATTGTAGGTAATGTTAAAAAAACGATTTTAAGCTTACAATTCCTTTAATTTGTGGATTAGTGAATAGCTGCTATGTTTCAAATACCGTACTTTTCAACCAAACAGTTTTTGCTTATTTTGACAGTTCGTAGATTCGTGATTAGTAGATTAGTGATTCGTTTTTGGATTTTTTGACTTCTTTTTAAATGAGTTCTGTAAAGACGGCTTTAGTCGTTATATTCTTTTAGCTATTTGATAATGATTGGTTTATGTATGTAATAATATCCAGTAAGTAATTTCTAAAAGTCTAAAAGTCTAAAAGTCCAAAAGTCTAAAAGTCTAAAAGTCTAAAAAGCTAAAAGTCTAAAAGTCTAAAAAGCTAAAAAGCTAAAAAGCTAAAAGTCTAAAAGTCTAAAGGTCTAAAAGTCTAAAAAGCTAAAAAGCAATTTTAAAATTAAAGTATTAGGAGTAATATCAAGCATACCTTTAATATACCATTGTCAAGTTAATGCTTGGCACTTAGTTCTCATTAGGATCGTGTTCAGGCGAATTCTGTCTCACATCTCCTGTATTACATCTATTAACAACCAAATGACATTTTGATGCATCTATTTGTCAGTTTTTACTCGTTGTTTATTTATTGAAACAACCTGTTTACGTTTTGAAAAAATTTTTTTATTAGAATGAAACAGTTTTTTTTAGCAGCTAAAAATCCAAAAGTCTAAAATATCAAACAGTAAAACAGTCAAGCTATACCTACATTATTGATACTTAAATCATTTTTTGTTGGTCTAAAGAAACAAACTGAAATAAAAGCTTTAAAAAGTGGTTAAATAAGTAGTTACAAAGTGTTTCTCCTGTATTGTCCACTACTACTACCACTAAAGCAATGTAAAATAAACAGTTTACTCGGCTGTTTTTTTAATAAAAATTCAATTTATTTTTTATATTAAAAAGTATATTTAATATATAAGATAGGAGCTATAAGACTTTTACTATCAAAATCTTAAATCTCCTATCTCATGTCTTACATCTTATATCTAAGAAAGAAACTACCCCAAAAAAAAGCGAAAAATGCTATGAAGCAAACAAGTACATGGATATTAACACTAGCTATTTTATATATTACTTTCAACTTACTTATTCCTCAATTATCTCTAGCACAAAACAATGATTGCGCTCAACCCTTCATTGTTTGTGGCAGTGGACAATTAAGTTATGCTAGTGAGGGTGTTGGAGATGATGATGACCTAAATTTTGTTCCTTTGTATATTGGCTGTATTGAGCGAGAAAGAAACTCTGCTTGGTATGTCATTCAGTTAAATGAGGATACACCCGCTAATGAGGAACTAGGCTTTACCATTACCCCCTTAGTGCCTACCCAAGATTACGATTTATCTATTTTTGGACCCTTTGATGCAGCAAATTATTCGGCAGGAATGCATTGTGAACAGGAAGACCTACAAGAACCAATTCGCTGTGTAGCCACTAACTTTGCTGCCTCCAATAATGGCGCAATTGGCTTGGGAAATGGAGCAACAGACTTGATAGATGCCGACCCCGAGGAGGACGGTTTTGTGGCTCCTTTAACCGTTAACCCAAATGAAGTATATCTGATTTTGGTGGATGTGGGCGATGAGTTGCAAAATGATGGTTTTACCCTCACATGGGATACCAAAGTGACAGATGGCGGTTGGTTGGACTGCAACATTGATTGTTTGCTGGAACCCATTGACCTAGAAGATGCTCCCTTTAACGGCTGTGCAGGCGGTGCTACTTTTGAAATTCCTGCCCCAACAGAAAGCGAATTGACAGGCGGAATCCCACCTTTTATTTATACTTGGACGCGAGAGGATGGCACTGTCTATGCTCAATTTGTTGGCCCTGATGACGCTGCTCAACAAGGACCGTTAACAGTTGACCCAAACGATTTTACAGGTACACAGACTTTGACGCTCACTATAGCTGATGTGCGAAACTGTCAAGTTAGTGATGCGGTTACGGTTAACATTATACCTGTTGATGCTCAAGCGGTAGAGGATGCTATTGTGATTCCCGACCCGATTTGTCAAGGTGATTTGGTAACAATTGATTATACAGGCGCGCCAGCAGGCACCTTTAATTGGGACTTTGGAACGGATGCTACTCCACAAATGCTAACAGGCACTATGCCAGAAGTCCTTTGGTCGGTAGCAGGTAGCCAAAGTATAACATTAAGTATTAGCGATACTGATTGTACGATCCCTGATATTACCATTCCCATAACAGTTACGCCCAAATTAGAAACTCCCACGAATGTAAATTGTACGCCAACTCCTACCAGTGTCGAATTTTCTTGGGATACAGTGACAGATGCCGAAAGCTATGTGATTACTTACGCTATCAATGGAACAGGCAATAATATTGTGACTATTAACGATCCTAGTGAAACAAAATGGCTGTTAGACACTGGTTTAAGTGAAGGAGATGCGGTTAGTTTTTCCATTATAGCCACAGCCACAGGTTTTTGCGATAGCGAAGCCTTTGACTACGATCCGCCTTGTCCTGTTTCATCTTGTTCATTAACCGCAGGTATTTCCATAACAAATAACAATTGTGGAGATAATATGGTGGTGATTGAAGCTACGGGAAATGCTGGTGATGGTGCGACTTACACATGGGATTTTGATGGTGGAACTGCTGACCCAACAGATACCAATGGTACTGGTCCATTTACAGTTACTTGGCCAAATGCTGGCGACTATACCATTGAGTTGACGGTAGAAGACGGCGGATGTTCGACTCCTACAATTAATGAAACAGTAAGCGAAACCGCTTTGATTGAGCCTAATGTAAACTGCGATCAACTGGAACAAGGGATTATTACATGGATAAACGACCCCAATGTAACGGCTTATGAAATTAGCATTGACGGTGCTGCTGCTGAAACTTTAGACCCGACAGCCAATCAGTATGATTTAGGAACAATTCCACCACCGGGCACGAATATTAACATTACCCTACAGGCTTTTTACAATAATGATCCCAACTGTTTTGCAGAAACCTTGCAAAATTGCTCCACTCAAGCTTGTGATGAGATTAACATTGACTGGACGGCAAAAGACACTTATTGTTTAGCAGAAAGTCCTGTTGATTTGTCAGGTACAACGCCTGCTGGCGGTACTTTTTCCATTAATTCCGCGCCAATTGGAACGGAATTAGATTTAACTCTTTTTGATTTAAATACAACTTATACTTTAAAATATGTTTATGTAGATGTAAACAATACAGCTTGTAAAGATAGTGTTGACATAGAATTTAGCGTTTTTGACAATCCCACGACAGATTTTGGCATCAGCGCACCAACGATTTGCGGCGGCGATGAATTAACCGTTACTTACCTTGGAAATGCAAGCAATACCGCTACTTTTGATTGGGATTTTGGGCCAAATGCAACGGTTACACCAACAGATTTAACCACTATCGGCCCTTACACCCTTGTCTGGACAGATGACCCAGGCGAAAAAACCATTTATTTGCGTAGTGTAGAGGAGAATGGATGTGCCTCCACACAAGAAACGCCCCAAATGGTCACCGTAGTTGTAGCACCCTCCACTATTGACGAAGCCAATATTACTTGCACACCCACCGAAACAGATATTACCATTAGTTGGCCACCCATACCCGGAGCTACTGAATATGAAATTGCCGATGTCAATGGCATATTTGGCACATTTGCCACTATTACCGATTTAGATAATCCTGCTTATACTTTTAATAGCTCAGATTTAGACAATAATAGAACGATTTCTATTATTGTAAAAGGTGATGTGGTTTGCGATCCTGCAATCATCAGTTATGAAGTTTGTGAACCCCTAAACTGTGATTTAACAGTCGCTATAGATGGTTTACCAGCCACCGCTTGTACGGCAGACGGCTTAATTGCCATTACCTATGAGCCTGCCGATGCTGCCGTTACAAGTTCAAGTACAGATATTATTAACGTCAATAGTGGTAATGCGGAAGTATCTCCAACAGCAGGGGAGCATACCATTACAATTGTTTATATAGACAGCGATACTGGTTGTGAATATGAAGAAGAGTATTCGGTCGAATTTTTTGAAACGCCAACGGCTAATTTTGATGTAGGCAGTAGCGGCGAGTTGTGTACTGATCAACAGCCTGCAATTAACTATATTGGAACAAATGGTGGAAATGCTACTTTTGAATGGAATTTTGGGGAAGATGCAAGCCCAGCAACTGCCACTACAGAAAATATTCCAACGGACTTAACTTGGACTTCTGGTGGTGAAAAAACAATTACTTTAACTGTTACTGAAAATGACTGCTCTGATACAAAAAACAATACTTTAATCGTTGGCATCCCCTTAGAAACGCCACAAGTTGATTGTATCAATATCACAGAAACAAGTGTAACCTTTGAATGGGCGGCCATTACAGGCACGGATGACTATGAATTAGAAATTACCATTGGTACAGATGCTCCAGAAACTTCGCAAGTGAGTGATACCAGCATTGATCTAGATAATTTAGAGCCAGATACGGAGGTAAGTATTAGCGTTGTGGCATTGGGCAGCCCCCCTTGTGGCAATAGCGAAGCAGGTACAAAGGATTGTAAAACAACAGCTTGTGTAGACATTACACTGGATGTTGGTTTGTCGCGAACGGATTTTTGTTTGGATGATGAGGTCATTCCTTTGGTGGGTGATCCAGCAGGTGGCACATTTACGCTTACAGGTGGTACGTTACCAGCCGAGGGGGAAGTGCTGACCGAATTAAATGCCATCAATTATGAGCCTAGCGATGATTATATTTTAACTTATGTCTACATCAATGCTCAAACAGGCTGTACTTATGAAGGTACTAAAGATTTTGTTATTAACCCTATCCCACCTTCTAATTTTAGCGTAGATAAAACAACAGTTTGTGTAGGGGAGGAAGTGACCATTACTTTTGAAGGTGACCCTAGTGAGGTAGATGAATACAATTGGGACTTTGGAGATAGTGGAAATCCTAAATCGGCGACAGGAGTTGGACCTCATATCGTAAGTTGGGGAGATGCAGCTACGCAAACCATTTCTTTAGTTACAGGAAATAATAATTGTCCAAGTGCAGAGGCAACAGAAGCCATAATTGTAGCTCAACCCTTGCGAAATCCCGAAATTACCTGTGATAAAGGAGAAACTACTTTAACCTTTAGTTGGGATGCCATTAGCGGCGCAACGGGCTATGTTATTAGTGCAAATACAGAACCGCCCATTCAAGATGAGGTCATTCCTGATACCAGTATCGAAATAGACAATCTAACACCGGGTACGGAAGTCACCATTTTTGTTACTGCACAAGGCGATCCCCCTTGTGGCGATAGTCAAACCATTGAAAACGCTTGTAAACTAGATGATTGCCCAACCGTCAATGTAGCCATCAATGGTTTAGGAGATAGCTTTTGTAAAGAAGACGAACCTATTAATTTAGCCAATTTTGGCGAACCCTCAGGCGGGGTATTTTCTATTGATGGCAATGAAATTACAGAACTCAGCCCTGCTTTATATGATGCTGATACCTATACCCTCATTTACAACTATACACAAGGAGCTTGTGTTTATGAAACCCCACCTCAAAACATTAGTATTTATGAAAACCCTGTATCTGATTTTACGGTCAGCAGCACAGAAGCCTGTGTCAATCAAGAAGTGACTTTCAATTTTACAGGCACCGCAGGCAACGCCGCCAATTACACATGGAACTTTGGCGCAGATGCCAACCCTGTTAGTGCAACAGGGCAGAACCCCGGCGGTGTTAATTGGTCGGGAACAGGCACTAAAACCATTACTTTAGAAGTGGAGGAGAATGGCTGTACACACGAATTTTCGACAGATATTAGCATTGAGGAAGAAGTACCTAAACCAGACGTAAATTGTGTTGGCACAACAGATAATTCGGCGACTTTTGAATGGGATGCAGCAACAGGCGCAACTGCCTATGAAGTGACTACTACCATTAACGGAACAACGAATACCGAAGAAGTAACAGGCACTAATTATACGGTAGAAAACTTATTGCCCGGCGATGCAGTTGAAATTGCTGTCAGCATCATTAGCAACTCGCCTTGTGGCAATAGCGAAGCAGATTTAGCCATTTGTACCCTTGATGGTTGTCCCACTATTAATCCGACTATTCAGAATTTGCCAGAAAAAATTTGTGTAGATGGGGGGATATTAACTTTGGTAGGAGAACCTTCGGAAAATGGCACTTTTACCCTAGAAAGTACAGGAGAAACACTTGTAGAATTTGATCCGAGTGCTTATTTACCGGGTACTTACAATATCATTTATACCATTAGCGAAAGTGGAGGGGCTTGCACTGGTACAACTTCCGAAGAAATAACCATCTATGAACTACCAACGGTTAGCTTTGATAATGAAAGCGAAATTTGTTTAAGTGGAACAGCCAGTTTTACCTTCACAGGAACAGTCAGTAGTGATGCCGTTTATACTTGGGATTTTGGAACAGATGCCACCCCTTCAATAATAAATGGGCCGGGTCCGTATGATGTTAGCTGGTCAGCACCAGGGCCGAAAAATATCAGTTTAACCATAGAAGATAATTCCTGTACAGAAAGCACTACCGGAATGATTACTGTTTTAGAGCCTTTAGCAACACCGATGATACGCTGTGGCAATACAGAACAAGCGGCGGCTAATTTTGAGTGGGACCCAATTGATGGAGTCAGTGAATATGAGGTACAAATACTTTCGGAAGATGGGCAATTGGTGGAAACATTAACAGTTAATACACCTGATTATCGTGTTATTGGTTTATCGCCAGATACCATTGTTAGTATACGAGTAGTAGCCATTAGTAACTCACCTTGTGGGAACAGCGGCACAGGAACAGCTAATTGTACAACAGGCAATTGTCCAGAGGTACCCACCAATATCGTAGATTTGTCGAACGAGTTTTGTGAAGATGACGACCCTGTTACTTTGATTGGCAATCCGATAGGGGGGGTTTTTACGATAAATGGCAATACGGTTGTCGCTTTAAATCCTAGCCAATATACACCGGGCGATTATACAGTGCGATATACTTATTTTGGCGAATTTTGTGAATATTTTGCCGATACAACGGTCACCATCCATCCGCAACCCACACCTGTTTTTGATTTAGGAGGCGATATTTGCATCACAGAAACAGCCAATATTGTTCTACAAACAAGCACCACAGCAGATGCAACTTTTGAATGGGATTTTGGGGAAGATGCAACACCAGCAACAGCAACTACTCGCGGCCCACATAACATTATCTGGGGAACAACAGGAGAAAAAACAGTTTCCGTAAAAGTAACAGAAAAAGGCTGCGTAGGCGAATTTTCCAATACCTTAACCATCTCCGAACCTCTAGCAAACCCAACGGTTAACTGTGTAGATAAAGGACAAACCTTTGCTTTATTCGATTGGGAAGCCATTGCCAATGCAGAAGGCTATGAAATTCAAGTAGAAATAGATGGTACAGTTACCTTGATTGATACTTTGGCAACGAGCATTTTAGAATATCAAGTGGATGGATTAAATCCCGGTGATATTACCAAAGTTACTATAACAGCTTTGAGTAGTTCGCCCTGTGGCAACAGCATCAGCGATTCGCAAACCTGTTCGCTTGGCGAATGTCCAGAGGTGGACATAAACATTATAGATTTACCAAGCGAATTTTGTTTAGACGAAACAACAAGCATCCCATTAACCGCTACCCCCGAAGGCGGCACCTTTACCGTTCAAGGCTTCCCTGATGTTATTACTGAGTTTATTCCAGCTAATTATGCAGTAGGTAGCTACACTATATTTTACAACTATAGTGAAGGGATTTGTGAGTATGTAGAACCGAAAACGGTCACCATTTATGGATTGCCAACACCAGAATTTACTTTGCCTGATGAGCTTTGTTTAGACCAAACAATTACCATTTTCTTTTCTGGCGCAGCAGGTAGTTCTGCCACTTATACTTGGGATTTCGGAGTAGATGCCGAGCCCGCAACAGCAACAGATGTTGGACCGCATGAAGTTACTTGGACTTCTATTGATGCAGAAAATGTGACCTTGAGCATTGAAGAAAATGGCTGTACGGCTGAATTTAGTCAAGCCCTTAATATTTTACAATCTTTAGAGTCTGTTGAAAATATCGTTTGTGAAACAACCCCAACCTCCGTCACTTTTAATTGGGATATTGCCAATAACGCAGAAGAATATATCATAACACCCATTATTGATGGAGTACCACAAGCAGAGGAAACCGTAACAGGTACAACATGGACTAAAAACGATTTGATAGGTGGGGAAGAAGTGGAAATAGAAGTTACTGCAACCGCAGATGGTCGCTGCAATAGTTTGACCATTAAAGGGGATTGTAAACTGTGTGATGTGATTAATTATGGAATAAATGGACTGGCAGAAAACTATTGTGATTATGACGATACGCCAGTTACTTTAACCTCCATACCAGCAGCAGCAGGCACATTTACTAGCAACACTATAGATTTTAATGCTTCCAATCAATTTGTACCAAGTGAAGCAGGAGCAGGCGAGCATAGAGTTGTGTTTAATTATACCGATGAAAATGGCTGCGATTATGAAAGGGAAGGCACTATAACTATTTCACCTCGTCCTTCGGCTATTTTTGAATCAGAAGATACCATTTGTATAGACGGCAAAGCAACCATTAACTATGCAGGTGAAGCAAGTAGTAATGCACAATTTATCTGGGATTTTGATGGTGGAACTGCCGAACCCGGTGGCAATTATCCAGGCCCACATACCGTTAGTTGGAGTGGAATAGGAGACTATCAAGTATCTTTAAGTGTTATTGATGACGGTTGTGAATCAAATGGCACATTTAGCAAAACCATAAAAGTAGAAGAAGAATTTACCATCAAGCCAGTCGTTGATTGTGTGGGTAGTTTAGACAGTATTGTGTTTACTTGGGAACCAATTCCCGGTATTGATGAATATGAATTAGCCATTGCTATAAATGGATTATTGCCCATCATTACTACAACAGACACTTTTCATATAGAACCTAATTTGCCACCAAACACCATTGTAAGTTTTAAAATAACGCCTATTGGCAGCATCGCCTGTAACAATGAGGCTGTGAATATTCTTTGTAGTACCTGTCCGGCGGTAGAACCTGTTATTGAATTAAATGACAGTTACTGTATGGATGAAGGTATTATTGACATTACCGTACTAGATGAAAGCCAAACGCCTGCCGTACCACTCACCGAAGGCGTTTTATCAACAACTTCCAACGGATTAACAGGCAACCAACTCAACTTACAAGCAGCAGGGGCAGGAGAACATACCATCCTCTATGAATATCAATTTATTGGTGAAAATGAAACAAATGGAGCCAACTGTCTCTTTGATACTTTAACCACCATCACCATTTATTCAACACCAAGCACAGATTTTACCATTAGCGCAGATACCGTTTGTATTGGTGAACCCTTTACCGTCACCTATACAGGTAATGCCAGTGAAAATGCCACCTTTGATTGGGACTTTGGCGATGCAACACCTACACAAGACGGCACCACCCAATCCTATACCTTAGACTGGACAGCGGTAGGCGATAAAACCATTCGTTTATTAAGCGTTTCGGAAAATGGTTGTACTTCAGCAAATAGCCAAGATTTTGAGGTATTTGTATCACCAGTACCAGAAGCACCAGAGATGTTGAGCTGTGAATCGGCTACCGAAAACAGCGTAACCATCACTTGGAACCCTGTAGTAGATGCGATTGCCTATATCATTGACCCACTGGTAACAGGACTTCCACAAACGCCAATTGGTGTAACAGACACTTTTTACATTTTTTCCAATTTAGACCCCGATCAAGTGGTAGGTGGAACAGTGCGTGCAGTAGGGGAAGCTACTTGTGCCGAAAGTGCGATTGTTGCCTTCGGACCTTGTTCGCCCTGCGGTGAAGTGGCCAGCATCAATGATTTACCTGCTTCGGTTTGTGCAAATGAAGCTCCTATTACCATTACTTACACACCTACTGAGGGATTATTAGAAGGCAGCGGCATTATCAATGCAAGTGGAGGCACAGCACAATTTGACCCACAACAAGCAGGCGAGGGAACGCATACCATCACCGTTAATTATGATGACCCCGGCGGAAATTGCAGTTATAATACCAGTCAAACCGTCACCGTTCAGGCAGAATTATTGGCTAGTTTCAATATAGACCGAGATGTGTGTATCAATGAAGTGGCTATTTTTACTTTTGATGGATTGGGGGGAAATCTACCAACGTTTAATTGGACGTTTGGCGAAGATGCAGACCCAAGTAGCATGGCTGGCGCAGGCCCTCATCCAGTTAGCTGGACAACTAGCGGCTCTAAAGAAATTACCCTAACAGTTAATGAAAATGGATGTACTGCCGATACAACAGTTACGATTGAAGTCACCGAACCATTAGCAACGCCTGTTTTTACAGAATGTAATACCGATTTAACAGAAATAACCTTTAATTGGAATGAAGTAGAAAATGCTTTGCGTTATGCCATTGAAGTACAAATCAATAGTGAGCCACCGATTTTAGATACCATTACAGACCTTTCTTATTTTGAAAATAATTTACAAGTAGGAGATGAAGTTATCTTAACCCTCACCGCTTTGAACAACAATTCGTGCGGCACTAGCGAAACTGTTACACAAACTTGTTATGCCGCCAATTGCCCTGATGTTCCAGTAAATATCTCCTTAGACAATACCATTTTCTGCACAGCAGGCGAAACGCTTGCATTACAAGCTACCCCCGAAGGCGGTATCTTTACCATCATCGGCATTGATCAACCAATTACCTCCCTTGTACCTAGCGATTACACGCCCGGAACTTATACTCTACAGTATGAATATCAAGAAGGAGTTTGTACCTATTTAGAACCAGTAGAAATTACGATTCGACAAACGCCAGAAAGTAGCGGTATTCAAGCAAGTGAGGAAGACATTTGTATTGGAGAAAACATAACAGTTAATGTGACCAATGCGCCGCCGCCGCCCAATACACTGATTTATCACTGGGATTTTGATGGTGCAAGTCCTTCAACGGCGACAGATATGGGACCGCATGATGTTAACTGGAATAGCGCAGGAGTCAAACAAATTACTTTGGTAATAGAAAATGAAGGCTGTTTTTCGGATACTACTTTTTTAGCCATAAATGTAGAAGATGTGCTACCTACACCTGTAGTTACTTGCGCCGATCAGCGTCCAACTTCTTTGACTTTTGACTGGGAACCTATTGATAATGCCATTAATTATGAATTAGATATTTCGGTAAATGGGAACACTATTCCACTAACAAATAGTACCGTTACCGAAACAAGTTATACACAAGGCGAGTTAACAGATGGCGACGAAGTGCAATTGCGAATCCGAGCCCTTGATGGCGATTTGCGTTGTGGTAATAGTGAATGGATATTGGCCACCTGTTCGGCGGTCAACTGCCCTGTAGCCGACTTTTTTGTACCAGAAACAACCTGTGTTGGTGAAAGCATTAATCTAAACTTTAACGGTCTTACCTTTACCAATGAAACCCTATTTAATTGGGATTTTGGCACAGACTTAATACAAAATTTGACCTCTGAAAATTATCAATTAACTTGGAATACACCGGGCATTAAAACCATTACTTTGGAAATGGAAGAAAATGGCTGTACCTCAGAAGTGAGTTATCCGATTGAGGTGATTGGTGTTAGTGTCGAAACCCCGAATGTATTGACTGTTACAGAAGGCGAAAGCATCTATTTAGGGGCAAATGTCAGTTCCTCAACAGGCAGCGATAATTGGCAATATGTTTGGTCGCCCGCCACTGATTTGAGTTGTACAGATTGTTTAAGCCCCCTAGCAACGCCAACAGCACCAACAACCTACACCCTTAGAGCCATTTCCGAAAGCGGATGCAGCGAAACAGCCACCATTTCAGTGAATGTAGAAGAACCCGTTTTAGAAGCCTTATTCCCATCTGCCTTCTCTCCAAACAACGATAATGTCAACGATTTCTTTGGTCTTGTCGGGTCTAATGTGGCAGGAGTAGAGTTAAATATCTTCAATCGCTGGGGCGACAAAGTATTTACAACCACCAACCTCAACGAATCTTGGGATGGTAACTACAATGGCGAACTGTCTCCCGTTGGCATGTACTATTATTGGGCAAGAGTTACTTTTGATGATGAAACGGATAAACTAGTGAAGGGCTATATGATGTTGATTCGGTAGAGATATTTTAATTACGAATTAGAAATTACGAATTGCGAATGATGGGTTTTGCATTATTTGTTGGGGGAAATGGAAGTCAATTTATCATGACTAATTTTTGAGCACTAATTTCGGGATGCTTCAAATAGGGTATTTTTCAACCAAACAGTTTTTTGTATCTACTTTGATAGGTCGTAGATTCGTGATTCGCTTTTGGACTTTTGATTTCTTTTTAAACGAGTTCTGTAACGAAGGCTTTAGCCGTTGTTATAGTAGTTACAAATATTTAGCAGTTAGAGAATAACACATGATAGGAGTATTTAAGGGAAATTTTTGATTGCTAATTTCTAAAAGCCAAATAGCCAAGAAACTAAATATCTAAAAAGCCAATCATCTTTGCAGTGAATTTTTGGAAAAACTTGTTTTTTTTGAAAAAAAGCAGCATTTGCCCATAAAAATACACCATTTTGCTATATATTGACATCAAGTAAAATGAACTAATCTCTGATTTCTAATAGCTAATCACTATCACATGAACCAAATTCAAACCATTATTTATGGTCTCTTTCTGCTTAGTTTGCTGAGTAGCTGCACCTTAAAGTCCTCCAAACAATCAGCGACACCCCAACATGTATCACAAATTGAGGTGAGTACAGCAGATAGCATAAGAATCGCTAAAAAAGTTACGAAACAAGACATTCAGACAAGCATACAGCCGTCCATTCCCATGGTTGGAACGGCTATGCTGGCTTATCCCATTGGTAGTCAACAACAAAGCAGTCGTAGTAAAGTGAGTATTAGTTATAGTTATGGAACTAAATATATGCATGGTACTTCCAATGTATTGTTTTATAACACAAAAAATCAGGGAAGCCATTTTTTACTAGACAATCACCAATTCATGATTGAAGATATAAGCAACTTAAAACGCTATTATGAGGAGATAGACAGCACAAATAAGGAGCAGAAAAAATACCGAAAGCAACATGTAAGAGCAGGTTATATATTTTACGAAATCAAAACCGAAGATTACAATAATAATGGCATTATTGATGACAAAGACCCTACCTATTTGTATGTAACAGACAGCATTGGCAAAAATTTACGTCTTGTTTCCCCACCTAAAAATCACCTAATCTCCTGGCGTTTCCCCTTTGAAGATAGCCACAATATAGAGCTACGTCTAAAAAAGGACAGTAATCAAGATTTCGCTTTTAAAGCGGAAGATACGCAACAAATATTATTAACAAACTGCACACAATTAGGCAATTTCCAAGAGATCATTAGCAGTGAATTATTAGAAGAAGTGAAAAAAGAACTAGAAGGTAAAGCTTATAAAATTAAATTATTGGAGAAAAAATAAATTTATAATTCTTCGTCTACGGTTTGTCTAATGCGCTTGACATAATCTTCTTTTACACCTTGAATAGCTGCAATTTTTTCATCTGAAAATTCTGTATACAAAATGAGTTGTTTGATAGCTTCCAGTTGTTGTTGTTTAAGTTTTTCTAAAGCTTGGTCTTTTTGCTCTAAAGCTTGGTCTTTTTGCTCTAAAGCTTGATTTTTTTCTGCTACTGTTTCTTTTAATTGAATATTTTCTCGAATGTGTTTTTCAATAAATTGCTCAACTTCCTCTTCCAAATCCATTTGCGCCAATATTTCCTCATCTGCTGCTGCTTTGAGTAGGCGCATACCAATTTTTTTCAATAAAGGGTCTTTATTCAGTTCTTTTTCTGATATTTCCACTAATCGATTATCATCAGACAATTTATAAGACTGATTAAATACTTTTAAAACCCGTTCCAGTTCATTTCTATCCTTTTGCCATAATCTAGGAATTTGTATAACAAAAGTATCATGTGTTAATTGTTCTATAAAATCTTCTTTTTCCTCAAAATGTTTATTAGTGACCAAGTCTTCGTAACTTCTTTTAGTCCTTACCACAGGCGTTTTTACTTTCATCAAACGAAAACCTAAAAAGTAGATGGTAATAATAGGTAGGACTTGCTCTTTTTCGATTCCTTTATTTGTTTTTATTACATCTATTTGGCGATAATTAGCACCTAGATACCTACGGAATCGTAATATATCGTCGTTATCTTTACCTTTTTGTATTTCAATCAAGACTTTTTTATAACTACCATCTTCCATTTTGATTACAGCTTTGAAATCAATTCGCAAGATAATGACAAGATATTTGTCAGACTTAACCTTAATTTCTTGGGGTTTTAGGTTTAATTCTACCACTTCTTGTCCAATAATTCGACTAATTAATCCTTTTGCAATATCTATATCTTCTAATAAATATTTAAAAGCAGCATCATATATGGGGTTGGCTAATCTCATAGTAAAAGCTATTTTTTTCGTTTTAGCGGTATTACTAAAAATAGAAATTTAACACCATTTTAGCAAATTTTTTTAGCTATTTTAAATAACTTTTAGTGTTTAGGGAGGAATGTTTATAAAAGAAAGACAGCTACCTATTTCTAAGGTTGAGCAATTTTGAATAAATATTGATTGGTAATAGTGCAGTATCATTTGAACTTTTTATTAAGATTAATTATTTTTAAGTAATTAGTAATTCTACAATAATAAGTTGAACCAGTCACCTTTGTTTTTCGCCTCGTACAAATCAAAATCATTGTGGCTTTATGGTTCAACTTATTA
>JAHDHV010000585.1 GCA_020631155.1 Bacteroidota bacterium
GATACTGTTTTTGTTACTAACACTTTGTAGTACTTATGGAATGTTGCAAACTGCACATGCTCAAGGTTCATGCAGCCTATTCATTAATGGAGAATCTCCTATGGAGATTTATTATACAGATCAATTACCCTTGGTTTTAAGTGGTGAGCCTGTTGGGGGAACGTTTGCAGGAGTAAGCATCGAAGATTCTATATTTAATCCTATGCCTGAAGAACTGCCAGGGCTTTTTTCCATTGTTTATACTGCTCCTGATGGATGTGCGACTTTTGAAATAGTAGAGATAATGTCCAATGGTACAGTATTGTCAACTTCTTCTATTGTAGAGGTTGAACGGCCAACTATTTTTCCGAGTCCTTTTGTTGATCAGCTAAATTTGCACTTGAATGATTGGAAAACGAAGGTAGAAACCATCAATATTTACACTATTGATGGGCAGTTGATTTATTCTTTGCCATCGAATCAGCAAGACTTTATACAAATAAATACAGCGCATTTAAATTTATCAAATGGGCGTTATATCTTACTTTTAGAAGGTAAGGAACAACGACATGCCTTACCAATTATGCATTTGTCAAAGTTTTAAAAGCATGGAAATTCTGTGAAGAATGAGAACCTAAACTTTTTTAGCTAAAAAAACGTATTATTAAGTACTTAGACATAAGATTTGAGACATAAGACTTGAGATAATTCATTCACTATTAATAATTTATGCTGAATCCAACTACTTTTTTATTGTGTGAGTTGCCCAATACTGGTATTGGAAAAAAGTTGAAACCATAATTTAGTAATCAGTTGATTCTCAATTAATTTAATAGCTCAACAATTCAATAATTCAATAATTTTGAGTATTACAGTGGATAAATTGGTTATTCTTCCATAAAAATTGTATCTTTGCACGTCCTAAATGGAAGTTACGAAAAAAATTAATTCAAAAATATATTTGAGATGTCAAGAATTTGTCAATTAACTGGAAAAAAGCCAATTACGGGCAACAATGTTTCACACTCTAATCGAAAAACGAAGCGTTGGTTCCGCCCAAATATACAGAAAAAACGCTTCTTCATTCCCGAAGAAAACAAATGGATTACCCTAAAGGTGTCTACTTCCGCATTGCGAACCATTGATAAGAAAGGGATTTACGCATATTTGAAAGAATTGAGAAAGAAAGGCGTGAAGGTGTAGGCATGTTAGGGTTTGGAAAATTGTAAAATTACAAGGTTTTAAAGTTCTTGTTTTTTTAATAAAACTTTAGTTTAATGCTTATTATTCTTTTAGCTAGAAGATATGTGTGAAATTTTAGAAACATGTCATGATAGATACTAAGTAATAAATTAATAGATTGAGAGTTGATTTATTCCAAATTCTACGAGCATAGTAAATGTTATACATTATTTCATGTAAGAAGTGATTTTTATTAATACATAAGTAAAAGACAATATTAGATGACAATTAGACTTGCCATAAGTTATTAATAATTTGTTCACTATCTCAAGTCTTATGTCTCAAATCTAATGTCTACATACTTAATCTTAAAATTTTTAACAACTAATGGCAAAGAAAAGTAAAGGTAATAGAATTCAAGTGATACTAGAGTGTACAGAGCATAAAAAATCAGGGATGCCGGGTACTTCTCGTTATATTACCATGAAGAATCGTAAAAATACTCCAGCAAGAATGGAGTTGAAAAAATATAACCCCATCTTAAAAAAATATACCATTCATAAAGAAATTAAATAATTTTTAGCTATGGGAAAAATTAGTAAGAACGCACGCGTAAACAGGGGTTCTAAAGACGGTGGTAAAAACCATATCAAATTGGTAGTGAGTGAAAAAGACCCCGTAACAGGAGCTTATGTTTACAAAGAAATAATCGTCCACAAAGATAAAGTAGACGAAATATTGAAAGGCAAATAATGTTTGTCGAAGCCTCAATAAACTGTAGGCAGGAAGCTTCTCTTTTCAACTCAAAGGAGAAGCTTTTTAGATCATTTAAATCCCTTAAATCAACAACAAAATCATGGCACTATTTGGCGGATTTTTCTCCAAAGATAAAAAAGAAAACAAAGAAAACCTTGATAAAGGTTTAGAGAAAAGTAGCAATAGTATTTTCAACAAACTGAGCAAAGCAGTAGCAGGGCGTTCAGAAATTGATTCAGATGTGTTAGACGAAATCGAAGGCGCATTGATTACCTCCGATATTGCCCTAGATACAACCATCAAGATTATTGAAAGACTAGAGGTGCGAGCTGCTCGCGACAAATACCTCAACGTGGAAGAAGTGTACAAAATGGTGCGAGATGAAATTGTAGCACTGCTGACCGAAAATAATACACCTGATTATACAGATTTTGAACTGCCTGATACTTGCGGAATGCCTTATGTAATGCTAGTTGTTGGGGTGAATGGTGCAGGCAAAACTACTACCATTGGTAAGTTGGCCAATCAATTTGAGCGCATGGGGAAACGAGTGATACTCGGTGCCGCTGATACCTTTCGCGCTGCTGCCATTGAGCAACTGGAAATTTGGGCAGAGCGTACCGATTCCGAAATTGTGAAGCAAAAAATGGGGTCTGACCCTGCAGCAGTTGCCTATGATACCGTCAGTTCGTCTGTTTCTAAAGGCGCGGATGTGGTACTGGTAGATACAGCAGGGCGTTTGCACAATAAAAAGCACTTGATGGATGAGTTGTCTAAAATCAAGCGAGTGATGAAAAAAATAGACTCTGATTTTCCACATGATGTATTATTGGTGTTGGACGGTTCTATTGGGCAAAATGCTTTATTGCAAGCGCAAGAATTTACAAAAGCTACGGATGTTACCTGCTTGGCAATTACCAAATTAGATGGAACCGCAAAAGGTGGTGTTGTTGTCAGTATTGCCGACCAATTAAAAGTGCCTATTAAATATGTCGGTGTAGGTGAGGGAGCTACACAATTGCAAATTTTTAATAAAAAAGAATTTGTAGATAGTTTATTCAAACGTCATACTTCACAAACCGAAGTTGTTCACGATAAACCAGAAGAAACAGCAACAGAGGAGGAAGTGATAGATAGCGAAGAATTATAGTTGATTAAAAGCAAGCATGAAAACAAAAGCACAT
>JAHDHV010000074.1:0-16352 GCA_020631155.1 Bacteroidota bacterium
TTTCGGGTAGCAAAGAAGCCGAAGACATGCAGGCTTTGATTGATACCTTTGCCTTGCGAGGCTATGTTACTGCTAGTATACACTATCGAATTGGCGCAGATGTGACTACTCAAAGTAGTGTAGAAAGGGCAGTGTATAGGGGTTCACAAGATGCTAGTGCAGCCATTCGATTTTTCAAAGAAAATGCCAATATACTAAATATTGATACCAACTTTATTTTCTTTGGTGGAAGTAGTGCAGGAGCTTTAGCAGGTTTACATGTGTCTTTCTTAGATGAAGATGAGCGCGCCGCCGATTTGCCCAGTACCTATGACATTCCTAATCCATTATTATTGCCACCTTTATTAGCTTCCGATTTAGGACTACTACACAGCCATCAGGTAACTCAAATTACGGGAATTACCAGTTCGGCAATTAATGTAAGCACAGGAATGGTACCTGCTAATCATTTGGGCAAGCCGAAAGGTTTGGTCTCTTGTTGGGGCGCAATCGGCGATTTAGATTGGTTGGATAACCGCCCTGATGTACCCGATGTATTAATTTTTCACGGCACAGGCGATGCGATTGTTTACCACGATTGCCAACCACCATTTAGCAACTTGGTAGGTGGTATAGGTGGTTTGATTGTTGATGCGCCTGTTACTTGTGGAGGTGATGAAATGGATGACGTACTCATAGCCAATGGTATTCCCACAGAATCGTATATTGAAGTAGGTGCACCACATGAATTTTGGGGTGCCTTGAATGGTGATTTTGACAATGATTTTTTAGTAGGCGGCTTTGGCGCACTCGGTTACGATACTTTTCATTGGCCAGATATGATTCAAAAAATTGGCAATTTTGCCTACAATTGTATGAAACCTGCTTTGCCTGTAGTCACTGGTAATAGTTCTGTTTGTGCCAATGATGTACATACCTATTCTGTGCCAGCTACGGCTACCTCTATCTATTGTTGGACGGTGACAGGCGGCACGATTGTCTCTAGCGATTTGGATGCTGCAACCATTGATATTCAATGGGGGAGTGGCGGCAATGGAATTATAAATGTTCGGGAAATTACTTACAATGTGGTGGAAAGTGATTTGGCAACTTATAATGTAACTATTGTGCCTGTTAATGTGCCAACGGGTGTAACAACAAGCAATTTGACCAGCAATAGCGTAGATTTGAATTGGGCAACAGGGCCAGCAGGAGTGAGTTATGAAATAGAATATCGCCCCATTGGAGGTAGTTGGATGAGCACCACAAGTACGGTTAATATGGTGATTTTATCCAGCCTTAGCCCTTGTACAGATTATGAGTACCGCATCAAAACGATTTGCTCGGCAACTAGCGAAAGTGCTTGGACAACTATAAATACCTTTACGACACCGCCTGCTAACGCCCCAACAGGTGTAACAGCAAGCAATTTGACCAGCAATAGCGTGGATTTGAATTGGGCATCAGCAGGGCCAGCAGGAGTGAGTTATGAAATAGAATATCGCCCCATTGGAGGTAGTTGGATGAGCACCACAAGTACGGTTAATATGGTGATTTTATCCAGCCTTAGCCCTTGTACAGATTATGAGTACCGCATCAAAACGATTTGCTCGGCAACTAGCGAAAGTGCTTGGACAACTATAAATACCTTTACGACACCGCCTGCTAATCCTCCAACGGGCGTAACAACAAGTAATTTGACCAACAATAGCGTGGATTTGAATTGGGTAGCAGGGCCAACAGGAGTGAGTTATGAAATAGAATATCGCCCCATCGGAGGCAGTTGGATGAGCACCACAAGTACGGTTAATATGGTGATTTTATCCAGCCTTAGCCCTTGTACAGATTATGAGTATCGCATCAAAACGATTTGTTCGGCAACTAGCGAAAGTGCTTGGACAACTATAAGTACCTTTACGACACTGCCTTTGATCTTACAGTTAAAATTGGTTTTAGAAGGGGCTTATAATGGCAGCAATATGAACAATAATTTAAGCGGTTCAATTCCAACTATGCAGCCCTATTCTGTTGCACCTTGGAGCTATGCAGGCACAGAAATGTCGCCTTCAATTCCTAGCAATACCGTTGATTGGATAAAAATTGAACTCTTGGATGGGGCTTTTAATTTGATAGATGAAACGGTTGCTTTGGTACGTACTGATGGGGTTGTGACGGATGTAAATGGTACGGCGGGCGTTGGTTTTTGCAATGCAACGGCAGGCAATTACTATCTTTTAGTACGACACCGCAATCATTTGGATGTAGTTTCTGCCAATACGGTTACTTTTCCAAATGGCAGTTATGATTTTACTACTTCCACAGCACAAGCTTTGGGGCAAAATCAGCTTAAATCAGTAGGCGGCATTGCTGTATTACACGCAGGCGATTACAATGGAAATGGCATCATCAGTGTGGAGGATTACAACGATTTTGTCGGTCAATCTAGTAGTAATCCTACAGGCTATACTACCGCAGACGGCAACCTTGATTTAAATATGACCACCGCAGATTTTAATGCCTATCGCCCCAATGCAAGTATTATTGGAATGCCGATAGTGAGGTATTAAGGAATTGTTTCAAAAACGAAATCAAGATAAACTCTTAGATGTTTAAGTGCCAAGCACTATTTACTGTGTACAATTTGCAATAATGCTTTAGGCTTTGTAATGTGTATATTTTTTTTAAAATCAAAGTATTACAAAGCCTAAAGCTGTTATTGCATTTTAGGTCTTATACTACTATAGAGCCTTACACTTTTTTGCGCTTGCTCATATAATTCATGCTTCGGCTGCCTTTTTGGAAAGCTGCATATGCTCCGCGCTCCATTTGCTGTATTTCTCCCAAGCGATTTAAATAGTCTTCAATTTGTTTGTACTGTATCTTTAGCTGTGTAGAGTTCGGATATTTTTCTAAATACGGTTTAAGAAAGCTAACCGCCTGTTCTAAAATCGTTTTTACCTTTTTAAATTCTCGTTTATCTGCCAATTGCATAGCCAATTCATAGCGATCATTAGCAATAAATAGCGCGACATTTTCATCGGCTTTTGCATTAATTCCACCATTAAATTGTGTGGCACTATCTGTTATTTGTAAAGACAAGCTACTTTGCTCATTGATGCGCTCTAGGCTATTGACCACATCATCATACTGCAATTGAAGATCAAAGGTTAAATTATTGACAAGCTCTTTCTGTAGTTCTAATTCCAACAAAATTCCCTTTTCTTCTTCCGAAAAAACATCATTAAATCGTACCACGACCTCATTGCCTTTGATTTCGGAAGGATAACCATATACTTTTTTACATTTAACCAGTTCTTGTGGCAATTTGATGGTTAAAAAAGTACTTTGAGCAACCACAGATAATAAACCTTCTAATTCTTGGGCAAAAATTTCAGGTATTTTTTCAGGCGAATCTATATAATAGTAGTTAGCACCGCCGTATTCTGAGAGACCTGTCATCAATAGTTCGTTAAAATCCGCGCCTACGCCAAAGGTAGACAAGCCGATGCCATCATTTCTAAATTTCTTTTGGGCAATTTGTTGCAATTTATCCGTATCTGTGACCCCTTGATTGGCTAAACCATCGGAAAGCAACAGCACCCGATTGACAAAACCCTGCTCTTGTTGGGTAGATTGTACTTGTGTGTAGCCTTCTAACATGCCGCCGCTAAGGTTGGTCATGCCTCGTGCTTGTATCGCATCTACTTTTTGGTTAAGTATTGTTTTATTGCTTACTTTAGCCGATTGGCTCACTACATCTACCTGATTATCATACTGTACTATAGATAAATAATCCTCAGAATTGAGGTTGTTGATAACAAAATGAACTGCTTTTTTTACATATTCGAGCTTTTTGCCACTCATCGAGCCACTCCGATCTACGACTAAGGAGATGTTCAATGGAATCCGTTCATTATTAGTTGGGGCTTTGTTTGCCTTTAATTCGGCATACAAATAAATGGTGTTTTTGCTAATTCCTTTTAAATAATAGCTGTTGTTTAATTGGCTAACAAATTGAATGAGTTTACTGGACATAAATATTCATTTTAAATAAAGGTGAGAAGGTATGCTTCCATATATCGGAAGTACATCAACAAAAAAAGTATAATTGTAAAGAAATGGATTGTTCATCTATTTTTTCACAATTGTTTATCACTTTTCCAACTCATTTTACCTAAAAAAAGTTCCCATTAGACCACTAACTCACAAGCAAAATCCACCATTCACAATATCAATTTAATTGCCAAATATTAAAATTTAAGATGGTTGCAAAAGACACCCAAAGCAAATAAGGAATCAATAAATAACTTGCTGTTTTGTTGATATTGCTAAATAAAATAATGCATACAACTATCATGATCCAGAGCAAGATAATTTCGGCAAAAGCCAGACCTAGTTGCTGTGCGCCAAAGAAAATAATAGACCATAATCCATTGAGTAACAATTGAATTGCAAAAAATGATAAGGCAATTTTAACTTCACGTTTTTCCCAACCTTGATGCCAAACTAATGCTGCTGAAATACCCATTAAGGTATAGAGTATAGTCCAAACAGGACCGAATATCCAATTAGGTGGGTTGAAAGACGGCTTTACAATATCCACATACCAACCGCTAATCGCGTCAGAAGTAGCAAAACCAGAGAGAAAACCGACTACCAAACAGCCGACTATTCCAATAATTATTTTGATGCCTAGTGATGATCTGTTCATACTCAATAGTAATTAATTTATTTTAAAAAAAACATTTCTATGTTATTAACACATACTCCGATGCAACAAAAGTTTAGCAAAATTGTTTGTGAATAGGCGAAGCTTAATGCTTACCTTGCTTCTCCGCCTTTTTTTTCCTTAGTTCTACATAAGATTTTCCTGTTAAATGGGTGTCTATCCAAGTGATAAAGTCAAAATAATTATTGACAGCCCGTTCTTTTTCATCATTTTTTTGTAGTTCAATAATTGTCTCTTTCAGTTTTGTAAATTTTTCTTTTTTCTCCCGTTTGCTAGTCGCAGTAAATATAATTTCCATTTCCTTAAAGAAAACTTTTTCCATTTCATAAAAAATATGTCTATACTTCAGCCATCTTTTAGCTGTTCCAATTTGACTTTCAAAATAATTATGCTGCTCTAGTTCATAAAGCAAAATCAGTTTAAAAATACGTGCGAACCCTAAAAGGGGTTTTTGTACTTCTTTTTCATTATCTGACAGCAAATCTTCTAAAACATCTAGGGCATCAGGATATTTTCCACAAGCAAAATAAGTATATACCATCATATACTTTAAGTCCATTGTATGAACTTTAGATATGATGGCAGCATATTTTTTCAATCCCTTTTTAATATCAGGAATTAAGGCAAGTGCTTCATTAAATTTATTTTGATTGGTATAGGCATTAATAGATAAAATATTTATTTGCCTAAATAAAGTAGCTTCAACATCAGGCATTTTTTTATAAATATCTTTTTGGGCTATGGTTTTCAACTTTTTAATCCCTATATCAAGCTCTTCATACTTTTCTAAAAGCATACAATCGGTTAAATAATTGTACAATGTGCTCCAATGTTTTTTAGGATATAGTTTTGCTTTTTCCTTATTTTTTTCAAATAATTCATAGTGAGCTTTATTATTTTTATAGGCTAATTCTACATTGCTGTTCATTAAATTGTAGGTGCTCTGCGTATGGTAAAAGTAGGTTTTTGCTGTAAAACTTAATGCCGAGCTCGCATTTTGTAGCAGTTTGTGCGCCATTATCTGCTGTAGCTTGGCTTTGTCAATGTTAGAACGCAATACTCGACTCTTTTTGTGATGTCCATGAATTAACTTAAACAATCGCCAATATCCAGATAAATTTTGCATTTTTTCTAAATATTCTTGTTGTTCACGATAAAGCTTATCTACCAATTTTTCGCTGAAATAGTCGTTAGTTGTCTCATATATATCTTTTTCTATTTTAATAATAGCCAATACCTGTTCAAAAAACTCATATTCAATTGCTTTTTTTTTGGCTATTTTAAGCACTTTTAATGCTTCCTCCGAACACTCCCTTTGCAATAATACCTTTGCCCGATTCATGTGTGTGTGTATTTTTTCCGCCACACAATAATTGCGGTTTGTTTCTTGTAAACTGTGTAAAATAATCTCCTTTAAGTAGTTTTTGGCTCGAGGCAAATTATTTCCCTTAAATTTTTGTTTAACAATTTCCTCATTATAATTTTCTTGTTTGGAGATGTGCTCAAAGAGTAGCAAATAATGTTTATCCGTTGATCTTTTTTGTCGTTCTGCAAAGGATTTGAAGTTTCTTTTTTCCGAACTACTCAATGATTTTATCAAGTGAAATAAAATTTTAGACATATGGAATGTAATATTTAAAGTGTGCAGCTAGTGAAATAAAGTGTATTTGTTCAGTTTTTAGGATAAAATCATAGTTGCTGATTTTTTATTTTTAAAAAAAAATGTAAATGAGTTTTTTATATAATGTTTTCTGGTGAAAATATTATTTCTAAGCAGTAATAATTCCTATTGGGAAAAATAGAGAAATTATTTTTATGCAAAAACAAGCAATTAGCAGTTGATTGACTACTAATTGTTTGTAAAAATAAAGGGGATTAGTAATGAGGAAATTTTTAGGCTTTAAAGTGTAAGATAATCGTTTTTATAGAAAAAAGAAAACGAAAGAGTAAATAATTCATAATGAGGGAGTTAATTAATATAAAAAAGGATTAACTCATTTTATTTGACTTGTTAAGGTTTGTAAAAAAGCGTTTTTTTTGTTTTGCTATGGAACTGAACGCTGTTTACCTTTGTAGCATATGTTAAACAACATAATTGTAGTTGTTCTAATTTTTATTTGATAAGCCTTCTACTAACAGCTCTCAATAGTACTATTAACCAATTTAAAACTATTATTATGAACACAATTGACAATTTAATTCACTTTAACCAAAATGCCTGCTTTACACTCTCGCCCAATAAACACATCAGAGGGATTGAAGAAATGGGTGGCTACCTTTGGATTGGTACAGAAAGTGGTGTTGTACGTTTGAACCGAACAACAGGAGAGACGAAAACTTTTAATATGGCTAATTCTGCTTTATCATCTTACACTATAGAGGGCATTACCGTTTTTCCTAATCAATCAGGTGGAGCGCATCATAGAGATGTTATTGGGGTTATCCACTATGACGAGCGCATCAATATTATTGATGATGATAACACAGTTAAAGAGGTAAAAGAAGATAATTTTAATGCTTGTTTATGTATGGAAGTACAACAAGTAAATAGCAGCCGACAAATTATCTGGGTTGGACAGCCAAAAGGATTAGCAAAAGTAGTAAACAATAATTGGGCAAGCCCAGAATCCATTACTGCATTTGAAGAAAAAACAGTTCGTTATTTACTGGTCAGCAGAGACAATACTAAAATTTGGGCAGCAACGACCGATGCTATGTATTTGTCTGAAAATCAGGGGAATAGCTGGACTAAAATACCCATTCGAGTACGCAATGTTGCTGCTGATAGACAATATGGCAATCCTGCAAGTGGTGTTTTCCCATTGACTAGCGAGAACATTCATGTAATTTACGAAGCTGAAAATCGTGAAAATAAGGGTATTTATATTGGTACGCCCACAGGTGTTTACAAATACAATGAAAAACGCAGGACTTTTCTTTCTTTTGGACAACTTCAAAGAGCAGTTTTAGCTATTACAGAGGTAGACGATAAGCTATTATTTGGTTGTAGCAATGGTTTGTATGATATCAATGGCACCGATTATGGAGTAGCTCCTTTGGCACCAATACGAACATTATACAAAGACGCTACAAATACCATATGGGTCGGTTTCTTGCGAGACGGTTTATACTACTTAAACGATAATCAACTGGTAGCGCAACCATTAGCGAATTTTACAGGAGCCTTCCAACTGCCCGAAACCAACGACCAGAGTTCTGCTAGAATGAATAATAGAGTATATACCATTGAAAATCATACAAAATTAAAGGTTGTTGTGAGTGGAAACGGAACTCCTAAAGAAATCCAACCTACTTGTATTACAACTGGTTCAAAATTATTGGCATTAGCAGCAACGGGCGAAGGAGAAAACAGTGCTTTATGGATACTAGCGGAGGCGGTTAAAAATTATCAGTATGGAACTAGAACCCCCTATAGTAATACTGGTGCAACTACGCTAATACATGTAATTAGCACAGCCTATTTAAAAGAGCTAGAAGGAAGTAGTGCATCTGCTGTAGCAGTTAATGATTATTAAGTAGATAGGAGATTTGAGATAGGAGATTTGAGATACAATAATTCTAATAAAATTTAAAAATTCTCATTTCATTCAATAGTTCTTACGCTTATTTTAGTCATAGCAACATCACGCATGGCTTTTTGTGTTAAGAAGCATATTGCGTGATGTTTTCAAAACTTTTTTTTACCAAAAACAAAATCAGGACAGCCACTAAGTTATGCAAAAAATAACCCAACACTTTTTTTGATTAAAATGCTGAATGGCAATGCCTTAAAGCAAAATTTTGAATAGTCAAATAGTATTGGCATATAGCCCCCAATAACACGCTTTTTCTTAATTTAAAAAAAACAACGAGAAACATGAAGCAACGCTTAGAAAATTTTTTAGACAAACGCAGAGTAGCCATTGGTAATTTAGCATGTGATGTCAAGGAAATTGACTATGATCTTAATTTTGATGTTGAGGATCATAACAATAACAGCTCAGGTGATGAACAAACTTATAAAGATAAAAGATACTTAGGATCATTCTCCAAATTATTAGAACATGATTCTGATGGGCTGTTAACAGAACAAGGAGTTCAGGAATACGAAAAATTAGTCAGCCGTATGAAGTTCGATTCTGATCCCAATTCAATAGAGACAAACGGCGATCTAAATGGTGTGCGCAGAGCTAATGAAGGAGATGAGCAGCCAAGAATATGGGTCAACCCTCAATCAGCTTTTTCTTATTCTTTAAAGGGGGGAGATATTTCTTTTTTCAAAATGAGAGCTGCGCCAGCATTAAATTCTATAGAAAATGCAGCCGAAATGATGGAAGTTTATCTCCAAACCCTATGTAGGGATGTTGCTTTTAATGATTATGGTACAGGGCTTAGAACAGATAAATATGTCTTTAATAGAGACGCACAAGGAAACTCAACAGGGCAACATGAAGATTCTTTAACCAAATTTGCCTGTAAGGTATTGAATCAGTTTGGCGATGACTTTAGAGGTTTAAAAGATAATACTGCTAAGGTAACCCCACAAACCCTATTTAGAGGTGTTGCCAAAAAAAATGCCCATGTGTATAGTGATGCCATTGGTGGCTATCTCTCACAATTTTTATTGCAACCTTTATATCCATTATTTCCAGCTGGTTGCGCGCCTTTTGTGGGTGGAAAAATTGGTGTTAACAAACTCAATCAAGAAGTATTAGCCAAGCCACAACACTATCCCATTGCAGGAGAAAGAGAATTTGGCATTTCTATGGCAGAATTTGTGCAAATACAAAATGGATTTATTCCTAAACAGTACGAAGCTAGAGACTATAATCAAGATTATCAAAGGCATATCAAAAATGGGCGAGATATGGGAAGCCTAGTACATACAGATAGCCCCTATGAAGCCTACTATAACGCTTTGAATATCTTGGTATACAATGATTTCCCACGCTCTGATGTTTTTCCTTATAATAATAATAGTATTCAAAATGAGGGTGCTGGTCACACCATGGGTCCTTCCGATATTTATGTGTTAATAGCCGAAGTTTGCTTGGAAGCGTTCAAGGCAGCATGGGCACAAAAGTGGCGTTTACATAGAAAATTGAGACCCGAAGCAATGGCAGGTATTGTACATTTAGCACTGCAAGATACCGATCAATGGGCAGAATGTAAATCTGCCTTACACCCTTCAATGTTTGAGGGCGATTTATGCAAGCAAGTTTTGGAAATGATTCGACAAAGAAACAAAGCCCAATCTGAATGTTGCAGAATGTTAGCAGAAGCAGATGCAGGCACCTATTTATTGGCTCAAATGTACCCGGAGGGTTCGCCTGCTCATCCTGCTTATCCTTCTGGACATGCTACCGTTGCAGGGGCTTGTACTACGGTTATAAAAGCTATTTTTGACGATACACAAAATTTTGCTGCACATTTAGATAGAAACAATACCCTTAATGAAAAAACAAAAGTAGCACGTCCGCATCCTGATATTGAAACACAACTACAATCTTTGGGAGAAACACATCTCCATTATGTTTCCAGAACACCCATTGACTACTGCCATGAAAACTATCAGCAAATGACGGTTGGAAGTGAATTAGACAAACTAGCTTCTAATATTGCTCTAGGTAGAAATTTTGGTGGAGTCCACTATCGTCAAGATGGTGATGAAGGCATTTTATTGGGAGAAAAAGTAGCGATTAAGTACCTACAAGATCACCTTTTATCTTATACAGAAAATAATTTTACTGGCTATACTTTAACTCGAAGAAATGGCACCAGAATTAAAATCACTGCAGATAGTATTGATCCAATCATACATTCAACTAATTTGTATGGTTAAAGGCTGATGCTATTGCTCATCAATTCCTTTTATGGGTGGGTAATAGCTTACAAATAAGCTTTCTTTTTTTCTTCAAAATTTTAAAAAAACATTCGCTCACAAACTCTATGAATAAAACACCTACACAGAACAATCAACTACAACATGGCAATAACCCTATGTTGGCAAATGGAAAATTTGACGCTCGTTTTTTCAAGCTTGACCTAACCAAAACAGTAAAAAAATCTGCTGAAATGGTCATTGTCAATCAAGAAATAGAAGGAGTAAATAGAGGTTTTACCAATGAAGTAGTTGATCAGGATGAATTTTTAAAAGCCTTATGCACTTTTGAAAATATGTCTGAACAAGTAGATGAAGATAATGAAACAATTCCAGCAGGTTACACCTATTTTGGACAGTTTATCGATCACGATATTTCTTTTATTAGCGAACCCAAAGAGAAACAACTAACACATACCCTAAATTTAGACCTTGATAGTATTTATGGCCAGGTCTTGAGTAATAAAGATGCAACACAACTCATTGATATTCTAACGCTTCAAATAGGTTCAACCACGCCCATTGATAAACTGCATTTACCCACTTTTAGGAACGATCTCCCTAGAGATGAGCACAAACAAGCCCTCATTGGAGATACCCGAAACGATGAAAACTTGATTATTGCTCAAATGCACCTGGCCTTTCTTAAATTTCACAATAAACTCGCTACCGAGCATCATATGACTTTTGCCCAAGCTCGGCAGCAATTAACTTGGCATTATCAATGGTTGGTGTGGAACGATTTTGCCAAACGGCTACTACAGGATACTGTTTTTGAACAATTAAATGAAAACAAATTCATACTATTAAACTATCCTACTGTTAGCCTTGAAGGGCTACATATGCTTTATACCCTCTTTGCAGGGGCAGCCTTTCGCTTCGGTCACAGCATCATTCGCGATACTTACCATTACAATAAGCATTTCCCCGATGCCAGTTTACAGCAGTTATTTGACTTTACAGGACATCACCATGAGGAGGAAAAGCGACTAGCAGGAAGATTTAACCAACTACCTAGCAACTGGATCATCAATTGGAATAATTTTTTTGATTTTGGCAATAATGATGCTACTGCCATTAATCACAGTAAAAAAATTAATCCATTCATTACACGCAACTTACTAGAACTGAGTTCTGCTCCCCCTTTTCCCAGCCCTGATTTTGATGATGCCCAGCGTATTGCGAACCTTCCACTTCGCAATCTAAAACGTGGGGAGTTGTTAGGCTTACCAACAGGTCAGCTACTTGCAGAAGCTTTTCAACCTTATGCCCCTCATGTACAGGTGCTACATCCCGATGCTAGTGCTTTGAATTTGCGCTTATCCCCTGATTTTCAACAACATTTAGCCAGCAATACGCCCTTATGGTACTATCTTTTGTACGAAGCCCATATAGAAAGTGAAGGCAAAAAACTAGGACATTTAGGCAGTTGGCTGGTTGGAGAAACCTTGCGAGTACTATTGCTATTAGACCCCAACAGTTTTGTTCATCAAGCAGATTGGCAGCCCACGCTGTTTGGAGATACGCCCATGGTCGGAACGCAATTTACTTTTGCCGATTTCCTCCAATTTGTAGATGAGCTCAATCCTTTGGAGGATGAAGCAGTGAGTTAATCATAATGAAGTGCCAAACACGATTGATGTGCAATTTATTATCAATGCATGGATTTTTTGAAGTGCATTTTATTTAATATAACTAAATATAACCCAATTAAAAGATGAAAAAATTATTTGCAACAACACTCTTTTTATTTATTTTTATTTTTTCAGTAAAAGCCCAATCTAAAGGAGATTTTTTTGGTGGTGCAAGTCTAGCTTATGCAAAACCGACTGGAGACTTCTCCAATTTTGCCAACGGCGGTTTATCCTATCGTACTATGGTAGGTGTATATTTATCGGAAAAGCTAGGAGTTGGACTAGAGTACGGAGGGGCAATTACAGCTTCTTTAGACAATTCTGGAAGTTCTGGCATTTTTGGATTAGAACTATATGGTTTAAGCTCTTATCTTGCCAAAACTATGGTATCGTTTTTCCACAGGAACTTTTCGCCCCTATGTTGGTATTGGAGTTGGTCTAGGTCATGTAGCAGAACCAGATGTTACTATTGAAAATAGTGGAACTATTAAAGGAGCTAAAAGACTGGGATTAGGCGGAAATGTGGAAGTTGGTTTAAAAATCAAAGGTTTAAGTTTGTCTTATAGCTATAATCATTCTGGCAAAGTTTCTAAAGAACCCGTTTTTGTTCCAGCAGCAGCAGGATTAGCTGTTAACTACCATCGCTATTCATTAGGGTTTATTCATAACTTTTAATTGATTAGTGAAATAGACAAGCTGCCTTTGCCTTAATTCTAAAAATAATGTAGTGAACTATAATGTGCAGCAGTGTAATTGAAGTAAGACTATTTTTCTTGTAGTCTGAAATCTTTTTTTCGACAACACCTTCCCCAACAAATGTGTTATATATTTTGCTAAAAATCATACTTGTTTATCAGAAGGTGTTGTTTTTCTTTTCAAAAACAAATCAAGACAGCTTCTTAGAGAAATAATTATCTTAGTTTAAGTAAGTATATGAAAATAGAGCAAGCTTATTTAATGAACGGAACCATAATTTTTTTAATAAAAAACAATATTTAGGTTCAAAATAATTAACGCATATACTTTATTGCTCACTTAGCCTAAGCAGCCCACTTTACGCCCATACTATGAAGTTTCGCCCCTGTTTCCCCCTATTATTTTTTTTATTAACTTTTTTTTGTTTTTAAAATTTAAAAATAATAATAAAGTACTAATACACAAAATACTTATTTCACTTCAAGCGTCATCTTGTCTACTCTGCTATTTGCCAACTATGAGTTAAAGTCCAATTGTGTTGTTGGGCTTTTTTTGCTTTTTGAAAAACACATAAATAAGCTGGATAATAACCCAATATATCATGCCATCCGAGAAATGCACGTATTTCTATAATGGCGATGTTTTTGTTGGAATTGAATAAAGGAATGGAAACAGTAGCATATTGTTCACTACCTGTCTGTTTCTTGAAAGCTACTATGTCGCCTTTTTTCATGATGTTCATTAAAGTACTGTCAGCAGGATCAATACATTTTATTTTCTTTATTAATTGTGAGCAATCTAGTTGGTAATTTTTAGTGCTTAATTGCTGGCAAAGAAAGGTCATTTCATGGGTTGAAACAATTTTTTTAAGATAAGTTTGCAATAAGTCAGCATCTAATTTACTGCCCTTCGATTGCACTTTTGTCCAAAGTGGCGAAATGGGAATGGGCAAATCAGAATTATCAACAATGTCATTTAGAAAAAAATATACATCATTTGTCAGTAAGTTAGTTGGCGGAATAGGTTGATTAGTGGTTGAATCTTTTTTAGAGGAATTATGTTTAGTTCTTAGTGCATTGCCTATTGGAACTCGGCAATTTTCACGATCAGCATTAGCAGATTTTTTTGACTTCGCTTTAGTTTTAATTTTGGGTGTGCGAAAACGACATTTTCCACTAGACAATAACAACCATAAACTCAAACATATTAAAGTGATTATTCTAAGGTCTTTGTAAATAGTAGACATAGATTAGGATTTTTTGAGTTACTAAATTAATACTTTAATTAAATAATTCTAAAATGATGATTGTGAAATGTTTAAATTGTTTTATTTAAAGCATTAATTTAATCAATAAATTAAACTAAAACAGACTTTAACTTCAGTGATTTTTCCACTTTCTATTTTTAATCTTTCATTTAATGAATAAAATAATCATTGCCAGCAAAAGACGAAAACTAGCAAACATTCAACACGATTACCCACAAGCAGAAATTATAGATGTTACTTCAAAAGCTACCGAGCCTTTTGTCAAATTTAGCCCGTTTTATCCATTAGGTAATATCCCCATTCCATTTTCAGAGGGCAGTGTGTCTGCTTCTGTTGAAGGGGTTTGGCAAGGCTTAAAGGTATTTGAACAAGAAGATGTGGATGAACGCAAATTTCACATCACCAATAGGAAAGGACTAAAAAGAACAGTGCGAAAGTTTGGCATACCCAAAGGGCATCGAAAAGGCATTGCTGGTACAGAACTTTTGGGTTATATTGACGCTCGAAAATTAATTTACATTCCAACCTACAAATGGGTATTAATCAATCGTTTGGAGAAGGAAGTGCAATTGTTGAAATCAATGATAAAACAAAAGGATTTGGTACTCTTGGATTATGAAACCAATGGCGTAATTGATAATCCCCAAAAGCCGCTGTCTCATGCTTATTTGATTAAATATTTTTTGGAAGAACGCTTGTAATGCCATTAGGGAAAACACAAATTTTCACACAACAGTCTATACTAAACACAGGTTAATTGATGGTTATACTTTACAGAGTTCGTTTATTGAGACATCCCTCGAAGCACTTCCATTGCTTTTTCTCCATCTTTTATATCAACAAAAATATGGTCGTGGTAATAGCCCGCTACAACATTGCAACTTATATTGTGTTCAGCCAATTCGGAAGCAAAAGCGGCGGTTAAGCCAACGGCATCTAGGGCAGAATGGATATTTAGCGTAATCCATGCGGCGACGTATTCAAAAGAGAGACCCAATTTTTCCGCATCGTTTTTTGCTAAAATAAGCGTAATGCCTTCTTTTTCCCTCATTTCGCAAACACTCATTTCCCTAGGGATTGCTGTTATATCTGATACAGTTGTAAATACATATTCTCCTTCATTTAGAATAGGTTTCATATGAGTAATTAACTTTTCTAAATTCATTTCGCCTTGTTTTTTGTTCATTACCTTAATTTTTTTTGTTAAAAAAAGAGCCTCAAGCAAACTACTTGATAATTAATTTTTCCTTAGTCCTGCCACTTTCATATACGTCTGACTTATCTAAATAAATATAATTGCTAATAGGTACATAAGCATCCATATCACGATAAGTTCGTCCCTTTTTGAATGTTTTTTGCTGCATAAATGGGGGGATTATAAATACCATTTTATCATCAGACTGAGTAACAATAAATTTTTTATGCACTGGTTTAAAAAAACTTCTTCCAGCAAAACTTTTTCCATATAATAGAGGAATGGCTTTAGTAAAATGCACTCCTTCAAGGGTAATTGTGTCTCCTATATCGGCTTTTTGGGGATAAAAATCATTGATAATTGGTTTTTTATAATTTTCAAAAGGATTGATAATTGTTTCATCTGTGTGTTGAAAGCTTATTTCATAAGGTTTATTTTCTGGAATATCCTGTGCTATTGGATTTTTAGGAAAATTTAATTTCAAATGCATGGGTTTTGTAATATCCGAAACAGGTACTTTCATTTTCAAGATTGGAATACCTTTAAAATCATCATAGCCTAAAGAGGAGATTTCAAAATAATCTTTTAGCCCTTGTTTGCGCTTCCAACTAAATTTTATCGTATTGGCATTTTCATCGGTAAAGTTACGTTCATAGTGAGTAGCTAATTGTTTTATTAAATACCTTTCATCTGACAAAAGTACTTTTCCTTTTTTTGCCAAATATGTTCCAAAAGCCAGAGAATCATAAGACAAAGTAAGCTCCCAACTATTCAAGTAGTGAAAATTATTTATTCCTGCTAAATACACCCATAAACCAATGGTATCTCCTTCAAAACTATTGTCTATTTTCAAAGAGACCACTATACCGTTTTCCCTATCTGGAACAGTTCTCCTGCTCCGCAAAATATCCTCATCCCATGTTTGAGGAGCTAGTATTTTTTTTCTTTTGATGCCAGTAATTTGTTCAATT
>JAHDHV010000074.1:16452-19209 GCA_020631155.1 Bacteroidota bacterium
CCATGTTTGAGGAGCTAGTATTTTTTTTCTTTTGATGCCAGTAATTTGTTCAATTTTTTGATACTGTTGTTCTGTTGGTTTCCAAAACTTTTTCATAATATTACTATGGCGCATAGTGTATTCATTATAAGGAATTGGAACATTGAGGGGATTACAGACTTGTCGGTATACTTGAGTTGGAAGTAGGGCATCAAGATATTTTATTTTTTCTATATCCTTATCCTTTTCTCGCCTATTCAGAAAAAAAATAAATCGTCTTTGTCCATTCCCAATACTGCTATCCACATGATGTGTTATTTGCCTTATAACATGGGTATTTTCGTAAACTTGTGTAATGACAGTAACATTTTTTTTTGATAATTCTCCCTTAAACAAATGATGGACTTCGATTACTAACTTGATATAAATACGACTATTTACTCCTAGTACATTCGTTTGTAAAATGCTACCATCAATAACCAAATCCGAAATGTCAATTTTATCTTTCCAAGATTCGCAGCCCAATGTTTTGTATTTAGCAGAGTGTATGGTATCTTTATTATAGGCATTGATAAATAGACTTTTCAGCCCACAATCATCATCTATCGGCCAAGAAACTTGAAAATGAAATGGTGGAGGCTTCATACGGGTAGGCAGCGTTACTCCTTTATATCCTAAATCTTTGGCTATTTGCTTGGCTTGTTCAGAAGAAGTTACTTCAAACTTACAGGAGTCTGGATAATTCAGACAATTGGGAATCCAAAAATTACTTCTTGAGTTACGAACAGAAATATCATTGGAGCTATGCGTATAGGTAAAATAGGTAATAATTTTATCTTTTGGCAGTTCTTTTTTTTCAGGCTCAAAATAAAAAGCAAAACGCATAGAAATCTCATCCTCACTAAAAGAAAACCATCCCTCAGTATTCACATCAACCTGCTCACAAATAATATCTCTTGGTAAGCGTTCTTTAAAATAATTATTCGCAAACTCAAATAGTGAATCTACTTTTGCCTTATGTCTATACTTAGGTAAGCTTTCAATATATTTTGATACCGAATTTTCCGATACTTGCCTTGATTTCATTTGTTGAGCAAATTCAGAAAAATTTCTTACCTCTGTTGGCAAAAGGCATTGGGCATGTATTCCTTCACAAAAAATTAAAATAAAAAAACAAAGACAGGTAATGAATTTTATCATTTTCATAATATTATAGTTGAATAGGTGTAAAGTCCAACTATAAATACGAAGCAAATGCACATTTTAGTGGTGTGCTTTTATGTAGTTTTTGAAATTTATTTTTTATGATTATATATTTGTTTAATTAAAAAAAAATTGACTATCAATTTTGTAATTTATTAATGCTACTATTTCTAATCACTTTGTAGCTTTGCTAAGTATTCTCTTGGAGTCATAATTGACAAGTTGCTTTCTTTATAATCTTTTGTATTTCTCGTAATTAGTATCTGATGGCCTGCCTCTTTTGCACAATAATTTTGGACTGCATCTTCAAAATCCTTGAATTTTGAATTCGACGCTTTGTTTATCACTATTTGCCCTACATTTTCTACCTGAACAATCTTTAATATTTTCTTTGTTTGAGCATTTGCTTTCTTTTGATTTTCAAGCTTTTCAACTATGTAATTAATGTTTGTAATGCTTATAGGAGAGACACAAATTTTTACATTTGACGATAGACACAGCTCAACTATTTCTGCAATATCATCTGTAAATGGCTCTCTATCAAGTAGCAAGTCTAAAAGCACATCAGAATCTAAAAATATCTTTTTCATTTCTTCAAATATTTTTCTAAAAGCGCGTCTTGAAGCAAGCTTTTGTAAGAAGTAAATTCTTTTGGCATTTTAACAGAACCTTTCAATTCTTTTACCAATGTTCTAGTGGATTTACTTTTATTCGACTTATGAGGATTAGATAAAGATTTTAAGTATTCCTCAACAATATTTGATAAACTTTTTCCATTCGATTTTGCATATTCTTTTGCTTCATCTATAACAGTCTGGTTGATAGATAATGTTAATTTGGTATTCATACGTATTATTTTTTACGTACAAATTTATCGTTTTTTTTGCATTTTTCCAAAAAAAAATGGTTTTGCCTACTCACAAAATCATCTTTAAGTCCGGCCGCCTTGATGAACTGTGTTAAAAAGCAATAAAAAAAGAACATAAATAACTATTTCCCTTCCCTCAATCCATAATTTCCACAGGCTTTTTATTTCTATATACCTCTAAATCATCCCAATACACTTCCAAACCATAACCGCCTTCTTTCATAAAATTGGAAATATCATCTGAAGTATACCATTTTAAGGGCTGAATATTTTTAAATCCATCGGGACATTGTTCATTAGGGTGAAGGGTATAATCTTTTACGTCAAATAGCGTTGTTTTTACGCCTCTTTTATTGGTGATGCTCATAAAAAAACGACCTTCCTCACCTTTGCCTTCCAAAATATAGACTTCCATTTCAAATTTAAGGTATCCGACTTGATGATGGTTTTGGGGTCTTTTGGCGTTTGGTTATTGCTTTGTTTGCAAGCGAATAGGGTTAATAGGGTTAAAGCTAATGTGAGTAGGTTTGTATTGGGCATTTATTTTGGAAGTGGAGTTTTTGTTACTTGAAAAGCTAATATAAGTTTTTGATTTTTAGATATTTATAGCAATAAAACAACTAAAGTTGTCGCTACACAAGCCATTAAAAAAAAACGCCCATATTTCAGCATATCCTACCAAAATATAGACGTTTTTTATTTTTTTT
>JAHDHV010000586.1 GCA_020631155.1 Bacteroidota bacterium
TGTCTTATGTCTTATGTCTTATGTCTTATGTCTTATGTCTTATGTCTTATGTCTAGGTACTTAAAAATGCAATTTCATCCCTTCATGAGAGGCTTTAAAGCCAAGTTTCTCATAAAATCTTACTGCTTCGGGGCGTTTTTTATCCGTTGTTAGTTGAATTAAATGTGCTTTTCGTTCTTTTGCTCTTGCAATTGCCCATCTAAACATTTTTTCGCCAATTCCTTTGCCTCTATAGTGCTTGTGAACTCTTACCGCTTCAATTTGAGCGCGGATTCCCCCCTGATAAGTTAAGTATTGAATAAAAGATAATTGAAGTGTGCCAATGATTGCTCCTTCTTCATTTTCCAATACCATTAACTCTTGATTCTTGTCACTAATAATATTTTCAAAAGCGAGATAATATTTTTCAGGTAGCGGTTCCATAAAATTTTCTCGTAATTGACCCAGTTTATCATCAGCCAACATTTTTACAATATGAAAGACATCCGATTTATTTGCTTTTCTGAATTTCATTTTTTTACCATTGCTTTTGGTGAATAAAATAGAATCATAAGTGCCAAGTACTATTTAATTGTGCCCTGGTTTTGTGCTAAAGTATTAAAAATGAGCAGTTTAATCTTTTTCTATTGTAAGATTAATTTTGTCTAGGTACTTAATAAGCAAAAAACGCCTAGACTTCAGCATTGTTTTATCTGCTAAAGCATAGGCGTTGATAAAATACAATAAAAATAACTTTCTACTAATTAAAAGCTTTAATTTCTCGCCCATTTAAAGGTTGAATAGGACGGTAGTTATCTTGCATTAGTTCATACATTCTGTCTATTTGTTCAGGAGATGCTTCTATGGGCGTTTGCATGACAATCCAAGTAACAACTTCTGAGCAAGGGGGCGTTGTTAGTGAACCATCGTATAGGTAGTAACTTCGGCTGTTAGGTAAAATGGTGCTTATATTCACCATTTGTTCAGAGGTAAAATGTTCATCTGCGGCAGTGGGCAAATCGTCCATAAAGCTTTGTAAGAAAGGGTTTTCAGTGCCTTGTTTAAACATAATACCAATAACGGCTAAGGCATCTGTATCCAAATTTTTGTGGACTAGATGCACTTCCATTGGGTAACGAACTCCGTCAATAGTATGTTCAGAAACTGTATGAAAATGGAATTGTAAAAGCTCATATGCCACGCCATTTACTTGAAGTTGACTACCCGTTTCGTATTCAAATTGAATGGTATGTCCATTATTAAGTAGATGAATAGGTACGTCTGTATAGTTCATTTGTAATTCACTAAGGCTTTGATCTTCAACAGTTTGGGTGATATTTACGGGAGATTGTGCTTGTCCTCCACACTCCATAAAACACGAACCCCAAGTAGCCCCTTCCCCTTCATACTCCCAATGAAATGCATCGCAAGTATGTGGTTCTTCAAGGTCATCATCATCGTCACTACAGGCAGGAATAATAAGCGTCATAAACATCATTGACCATAACATAAATTTAACTAATTTCATGTTTTTCTATTTGTGTTAAAAAAATGGTTGCCGTTACTTTGACCTTAAACAATTTACTTCAAACACTAAGCATTGAATATTTTTAAAAAAATATATAATACTATATTAATTGAAGACTCTTTTAGTTGAGGTTTGTTTGTCCTGACTCTTTATGTTATTAGGTGAAAAATGTCAACAGGTTTGGAAAAAATTTTTCACAAAAGTAGTCTATAGACACATAACTGCGAATTTTTAACTTATGGTTGTAATACCAACAATAGTAAGTTGAACCAGTCACCTTATTATTTCTGTATTACTAAATCAAATGGATGTTTTTGATGGGATATTTTTACTTGGAAAATAAAAGCACATAAAGTTAGTTTTTTTATTCAAAATATGGTAATAATTTTAGTAAAACTATGAATTTTGCATAAAAAAATTCATATTACATGGGGATATTTGCTCACATAGTTGACATCACTCGGAGTATACTCTACTTTAACTTTCTATTGGCCAATAAAACACCATTTCCATCTTTTATTTTTTTCTAAAAAATAGTTTTTTGTTAAAAAAAGCCATTTTTAGTTAACTGCTCTACGAAAAAAAACGATGACTTTTGTGTACCCTTTTGAAAAAAAAACCACTAAGTTCACATCTCCAAATAAGCCTTTCTTATTCAAAAAACTTTCCTTGTAATGCATCAATGATTATTTTATGATCTTCCTCATCGTGTAGCCCAGAAACAGCTATAATGGCAATCATGCCTGCATTTTTAACAAAAATTGGTATGGCACCGCCTTTCGCTAGATACTCTTTTTCATCCAATGCAAAAGTGTCTTTTAGTGTCATATTTCCATTGATTAAATCGTATTTTACACTTAGTGAGCTTTCTTCAAAATGTTTGGCTACCTTTGCTTTTCTTCTAAGCCAATTATGTTTATCAGCAGGTAGGCTATCGTCCACAAACAAAAAAATCGCGTGATTTAGTCTGCTTATTTCAATGGCAATATGTTGGTTTCGCTCTTTTGCTAAAGCCACAATTGCTAGTCCCATTTCTAAGGCAATTCTATTGCTAAACTTCTTTAAGGTTATTTGTCTAATCATTTATTTTTCAGCTATTTATCGGTAAGTTTGATGAGTTTGATTTTCAGATTATACAATCGGCTTCCATTTCGATTAACCACTCGGAATTGATAAATCCTTTTACTTCGACAAAAGTGCAGGCTGGTCGGATTTCGGAAAAAAATACTCCATGTGCCCGCCCAGCTTTTTTCCATTCTTGTATATTGGTTAGGTAAATTCGAGTTCGTATTACATTTTCCATTTTGCCACCAGCATCTTCAATTGCTTTTTTTATAATTTCGATGCAGGTTTTGGTCTGATTGTATAAATCATTGGGGAAAGCAGTCGTACCATCTTGGGCAATGGGCGCAGTTCCTGATACCGAAATAATATTTCCAATTCTTACGGCTCTTGAAAAACCAATTGTTTGTTCAAAAGGCGAAGCTGATGATATGTTTTTTCTATCCATCTCCTTTTTTAATTTATATTTCTAGAGTGTGTCAGAAATTTAGGGAAAGTCAAAATAATTTTCGAAATGAAAAGCAA
>JAHDHV010000587.1 GCA_020631155.1 Bacteroidota bacterium
CCATTTATCCAAATCCACCAGATAAATGTGGTGATCACTAGAACCGACGGCCGCTAAGTTTGGAACAATAGGATGGAGGGCAAAACTGCGGAGGCTGTTGTTGCTTAATGGCAAATTTTTCGTCAACGTTCTTGTTCTTATATCCATTACAGATAACAGACCATCACCGCCGCAAATGTAGAGACTGTTGTTTTGTAGCTGTAAATCAAAAATGGATTTAGAAAACTGTAGGCTTGGTGGTACTACACTATTGGCTTGTAAATCAATGAAATACAATATACCCTGCATAGAGCCAACCGCTAATAATTGCTGTTTAGGTAATGGGCAGAGCGCAAAAATGGTAGACGGCACTTGTGCAATTACTTTAGCTGTATCTGTTTGTTCCACCGTCCATTGAGCAACCCAGCCATTGCCATCGCCACTGAAAAACTGGCCTTTTTGAAAGCCCTTAGAAAGCGCGTAAATAGACCCTTTATGCCCTGTTAAATGAGCCTTTTGCTGAACATTTATCATTTGAAAATTCAAAATAGTTGTTTTGTTGCGAATATAGGGAAAATTTAGGGTTTTGTAGTTGTGGGTTTTTGTGGTTGTGAGTTTTGGGGTTGGGGATTATATATTTTTTTTCAAAAAAAAATATATGTTAAATACGCTACGTATAAAAAAAAGCAAATTTAACGGTATGTTGCATTTTCTTCCTAATACTTTGCTTCACTATATGAATGTGGTCAGACAATAAATTTGTCCAAAAACGAATCACGAATCCACGAACTGTCAAAGTAGCCACAAACTGTTTGCTAAAAAAGCACCTTATTTGAAACATACCAATTTAACTTCTAAAAACACATCCATGAATATCATTAAAAACCACCAAATTGAAGGCTTACATGGCCGACCGATACTATTAGATGTTTATCTGGAAAAAACGGGAACGGCAAAACCTATTGTGATTTTTTCACATGGTTTTAAAGGCTTTAAAGATTGGGGGCATTTTACACTAGTTGCTAAAACATTTGCGAAAGCAGGATTTGTATTTGTGAAGTTTAATTTTTCTCACAATGGCACAACACCCGACAAGCCTTTGGATTTCAGTGACTTAGAAGCTTTTGGGAGAAATAATTACAGTATTGAATTAGATGATTTAGGTTGCGTGATTGATTGGATTAGTGGCGATGAACATGGCTTGGAACAGGCGGAAATCAAGAGTGACGCAATACATTTGATAGGTCATAGTAGGGGAGGAGGCACAACGATTTTGAAGGCTGCCGAAGATGAGCGCGTTCAAAAAATAGCGACTTGGGCGAGTATTGATCACAATGCACGCAACTGGTCGGAAGGGCTGTTGGAGCGATGGCGAACAGAAGGAGTAATTCACATTTTGAATGGACGTACTAAACAGCAGATGCCCCTCTATTGGCAACTTGCAGAAAACTATTTTGCCAATGTTGACCGTTTAAATATAGAACAGGCAGCGCGAAAATTGACTACTCCCATGCTGATTGCTCATGGCACTGCCGATCCTGCGGTGCGCTTTGAATCTGCTGAACGATTACATAAATGGCATACAATGTCACAACTACTTCGCATCGAAGGGGGCGATCATGTATTTGGTGCAAGGCATCCTTGGACAAATGACAGCTTACCTAGCGATGCTGCAAAAGTAGTACAAGCAAGTATTGATTTTTTCAACAATAGCAATAATATTTAGGAACTACCTCAATTTTTACCTCATCATTTTCTGACTTTGATATTATAAATAATGAACAAAAAATATACTTTTCTTTCTTTTTGCATATGTTTGTTATTTAGTTTGCAAATATCTGCACAAACGGACTTTACAAGAGTTCCCCCTATTTCAGAGTATTTTTTTAATCAACTGATATACAACCCTGCTTTTGCAGGTGAAGATGATCAGGCAACTATAGGCTTGGCGATGCGGCGTTCTGATGGAACAGCCTTTTCCAATTTTAATCTCTCGGGGGTAAATCCGAGCAGTATTTATGGGTTTATACATGGGAATTTATTGGAACAAATTGGTTTGGGTTTGACCGTACAGTATGAAAATTTTAATGATACAACGCTTTGCTTTCAAGTAGGGGGTGTCATTACCAATCCCATTAGTTATTGTCAAGGGAATCGGCGATCATTGCAATTAGGATTAGTACAAAACTATAAATTCGCCGTTTCAGAAGGGGTGACTGTAGTAGCAGGAATGAATGTTGGTTTAATGCATTATCGGTCTGATAATGTGCGACAGGGAGCAAATACAACGAGCTTACAAACGAATGAACGCTTTTTTAAGCTAAATGTAGATTTTGGCTTCTTATTGAAAGCTAGAGCTTTACGTTTGGGATTGTCTATGAATCATGTAAATGAACCTACTTTTCAATTTTTTGCCAATAACCGTCCTGAGAATTTTCGAAGAGAAACACATTTGACAGGTAATTATACTTTTGCCTCCTATGATAGTACTTTTCAAGTACAGCCAACTTTTATGTTAAATACTATTATAGGAAATAATGGCTTTTTTAATAATAATACAACTTGGGTTGATTTGGGTATTTTGGCGCGTTATAAATCGCTATTTGCAGGCTTTCACTACAAAATCAATCATGAACCGTATCGAATGTCTCTTACAGTAGGTAGTCGTGTGATTGATGCCTTGCAGCTTTCAGCAACTGTGAATTTCAAAAAATCATCTACCAGTAGTCGCTACAATAATTATTCAAGAATTGAAGCCACTTTAGGTTTTTATTTAAAAGATTTTAATAACTTTGATTACGAAGGCGATGATATTGATTTTTGATGGAAAAGAGTTTTGGAGTTTGGAAAGTTTTAGAGTTTGGAAGGTTGAAAAGTTTTAGAGTTTGGAAGGTTACAAAGTTACAAGGTTTTAAAGTTTTTATTTTTTTAATAAACTTTAAGAATAATGCCTTTTGCTTTTCTAACCAAAACTATATAATTTCAAATGAAATTATTATTGTTTTTATTAATGAATTAAAAGACGAAAAACCAATTTAGCTCCAAACTCTAAAAAAGTCCAAAAGTCCAAAAATCCAAAAGTCCAAAAGTCCAAAAGTCCAAAAGTCCAAAA
>JAHDHV010000588.1 GCA_020631155.1 Bacteroidota bacterium
AGACCGTTTTTTCGGCGAGGGATTCCCCACTGTCTTAATCACATTTACACAATTAACAAAACAACTCAAAATTGAGAAAAATCACTTCTTTAATTTGCATACCCTTTTGAAATCAAAAAAACGGCAGCTATGGAGTATAATTTTACCGCCATTGAGGAGCGAGCAAAGCAGTTTTGGGAAGCGAACGAGGTATATAAAGTAACACAAATCGCTGATAAACCCAAGTATTACGTATTAGACATGTTTCCCTATCCATCGGGAGCAGGACTACACGTTGGGCATCCACTGGGCTATATTGCCTCAGATATTTACGCCCGTTTTAAGCGATTAAAAGGCTTTAACGTACTGCATCCTATGGGTTTTGACGCTTTTGGTCTGCCTGCCGAACAATATGCGATTAAAACAGGTCAACATCCGGCCATTACAACAGAAAAAAATATTGACACCTACAAAAAACAATTGGCTAAAGTTGGTTTTAGCTACGACTGGAGTAGGGAAGTATCTACTTGTGATCCAAACTACTACAAATGGACACAATGGGTATTTTTACAATTATACAAAAGTTGGTACAATAAAGACAAGGATAAAGCGGAGGCGATAGACAGCTTAATGGCTCACTTTAAACAAAATGGCAATACCAATTTGAACGCCGCTTGCAGTGACGAACAAGAGACCTTCACCGCCGAGCAATGGGCAACAATGAGTGAAGCCGAGCAGCAAAATACTTTGATGAACTACCGCTTGGCCTATCAATCTTTTGCAACGGTTAACTGGTGTCCCGAATTGGGGACGGTCTTGGCAAATGATGAGGTAAAAGACGGACTTTCGGAGCGTGGTGGGCATCCTGTGGTTCGCAAACAGATGAAACAGTGGTCTTTACGCATTACCGCTTATTCACAGCGTTTGTTGGACGGCTTAGAAACTTTGGATTGGTCTTTATCCATGAAGGAACAACAGCGCAATTGGATAGGGCGTTCTGAGGGCGCAACCGTTTTCTTTCAATTAGCCGATGGTAGCGGAAATATTGAAGTTTTCACCACTCGACCCGATACGATTTTTGGGGCTACCTTTATGGTTTTAGCTCCCGAACATGAGTTGATTGAAAAAATTACGACCGAAGCGCAAAAAGCCGAGATTGACCAATACATTGCTTATGTAAAAAGTCGTTCTGATATAGAGCGTCAGGCAGAAAAAAAGGTGACGGGTGCATTTACAGGAACTTATGCCATTAATCCGTTAAATAATGAAAAAATACCAATTTGGATTAGTGAATATGTATTAATCGGTTACGGAACGGGCGCGATTATGGCGGTGCCTTCGGATGATGATCGCGATAATGCTTTTGCAGAAAAGTTTGAATTGCCTATTATTGATGTGATTGATAAATCGGATTACCCAGGGGCTACACGCCATGATAAATTGGGTAAAATGATTAATTCGGGCTTTATCAACGGCATGGAAGTTCCCGATGCGATAAAAGCGACCATTGCCAAAATTGAGGAAATGAATATTGGGCAGGGCAAAATCAATTACCGACAGCGCGATGCAGGTTATAGCCGACAGCGTTATTGGGGAGAGCCTTTTCCAATTATTTATAAAAATGACATTCCTTATCCTGTAGCGGAAAGCGAATTGCCGGTAGAATTGCCTGCGGTAGATTCTTATAAACCGACAGGAACAGGAGAAGGGCCTTTAGCACAAAATAAAGATTGGGTAAATGTGGCGGATGGTGGTGTGCGCGAAACCGATACCATGCCGGGCTATGCAGGTTCTAGCTGGTATTATTTGCGCTATATGGACCCAAAAAATGAGGAGCAATTAGTTGGGAAAGAGGCTTTGGCTTATTGGCAAAATGTAGATTTTTATTTAGGTGGCACAGAACATGCGGTCGGGCATTTATTGTATTCCCGTTTTTGGTTTAAATTTTTAAGAGATAGAGGTTTTATTGATACGCCAACAGATGAGCCTTTCCAGAAATTAGTCAATCAGGGGATGATTCAGGGGCGGTCTAATTTTGTGTATCGCGTAAAAGGAACGAATCAATTTGTTTCTTATGGATTGAGAAAAAAATATGAAACGACTCCCTTACATGTGAATGTAAATATTGTGAAAAATGATATTTTGGATACAGAAGCTTTCCGAAAATCTTCACCTGACTATGCCGATGCGGAATTTATTTTAGAAGAAAATGGCACTTATGTTTGCGGTTGGGAAATCGAAAAAATGTCGAAATCCAAATACAATGTGGTGAATCCCGATGAAATCGTTGCAGAGTATGGCGCAGACTGTTTCCGAATGTTTGAAATGTTTTTAGGCCCTTTGGAAGCAGGAAAACCTTGGGATACAAAAGGCATCGAAGGCGTTTCCAAATTTTTAAAGCGTTTTTGGCGATTATTTAAAATTTCCGAAAATGGACAGCCACAACTTTCTGACGCTAAACCCACCGATGCCGAATTAAAAACTTTACATAAAACCATCAAAAAAGTAACAGGTGATGTGGAGCGTTTGGCTTTCAATACAGGGGTTAGTGCGTTTATGGTTTGTGTGAATGAATTGATTGCTTTGAAGTGTGATAAAAGAGCCATTTTAGAGCCTTTAGTTATTCTATTAGCTCCTTTTGCCCCTTTCACGACCGAAGAATTGTGGCAATCATTAGGCAATGAAGGTAGTGTCCATCAAACAACCTATCCTGTTCACAACGAAGCGTTTATAAAAGAAGATAGTTATCAATACCCAATTAGAATTGGCAAAAAAGTACGCACTAAAATCGCTTTCCCCGTTCAGGCAACACAAGCAGAGGTAGAACCTGCCGTTTTAGCCAACGAAGTCGTAGCGCAATGGATAGGCGATAAACCCGTTAAACGTTTTGTTTTTGTGCAAGGAAGGATTATTAATATTGTTATTTGAGATGGGAGATAGGAGACGTGAGATATGAGATTTTAGTTCTTGATAAAATATTTTATTAGTAAATTGATAAACGCCTATATTTTGGAAAAATAAGCAAAATATAGGCGTTTTTTATCTTCCGTTTTTCTTCCGTAGCGACGGCTTTAGCCGTCAGATCAATTAAAACTTGTTTTGATTTTA
>JAHDHV010000075.1 GCA_020631155.1 Bacteroidota bacterium
TTATTCTACAGTACTTTTTTAACTAATTTCTGATCGCTAATTTCTAACAGCTAAAGAGCTAAAAGTCTAAATAGTCAAATAGCAATTTTGGAAACAAAGTGTTAGTAAAAAATAAAACACACCAAAAATATTTATCTTTTCAATCCATAAAAAATCACCCAAGTAGCAAAGTCATCACTAAAATTAACAAAGCGATGCATTTCCCTTGCTTTGACGAATAAAACATCGTGTTTCTGTACATCATACACATCATTTTCCCGAATAAACTGCCCCTGCCCACTAATAATGATGTACAATTCATCTTTATCATGTGGCTGTTGTTTATCCACCTTATCAGGGCGGTAATATTCAATTTCTAAATCGCCAAACTCCAGTAATTTCACAAATTCTGTAGGCACTTTATCTAATTGTTCAATGGCTTGTGTAGCGGTAATCTGATAAGGAATAGAGCGTAGGACTTGCTCATCAAAAGTTAATATTTGGGCTAAGTGATGCTCCATATGCACTACATAATCGTCAATTAGCCAAGCCAGTGTTTGCTGTTCTCCATTCACCTTTACGGGCTTTTTTAAATCAAATTCAGATAAATGCTCCACCACTTGAACAATCTGCTGATTGAGTGATTGCCACAAAATAACTAGGGCAGACAGCTCTTTTTCTTGATAATGATTGCTATTAACCAATTCATCCTGCTGATAAGAAACTACAGTATATACTTCTTTTTGAGCTACTATCTCATTAAAACGCATTAGATTATACAATGCAGAATCCACCAAATGCCCAAGTATTTCTTTCTTAGACCACTTTCCAGGATCTGCTTTTTCTAGCAATATTTGTTCTGGAATTAGATAAATAAACTTACCTAATCGCTGAATATTTCCCCGAATTTTTTGAATTGAATGATGCATGGTTTAATTGGTTTATAAAGTTGAGAAAGTTGTAAGATTATAAAAGCTAAAAGTCTAAAAAGCCAAAAAGCTAAAAGTCTAAAAAGCCAAAAAGCTAAAAGTCTAAAAAGCCAAAAAGCTAAAAGTCCAAAAGTCCAAAAAGCTAAAAGTCCAAAAAGCCAAAAGTCCACTACAACAAAGGTTGCTCGACAAATAAATGTCCATCTCCAGCTTTGCCATCAGCAGAAAGTTGTTTATAGCGTTGCAAATCTTCTTTTTGATCAGTTAAAATAAAATAGTTGTATTCATCTGATAGAATACTTTTTTTCACCTTTGCCAACGGATCGCTAGGATGAGTAGGCATAAAGGTAAGATGAGTACCATAATTTTTGTGATAATGATATGCAATACCTTTCAACAAGGTTTTGAAGGCTTTAGGTTCCCCTACTGCAAGTGTAGGATACAGTATTTTTTCTGTAATCTTTAAAGCTGCAATTAGTCGCAATATTCCTTTGGGATTCAATATTTTAAAAGAAAAATAATCGCCCCAGTGAATGGCGAAAGTGGCCGCTTTCATCTGCCCGTTTCCATCTGTTACCATATAAACGCGGCTATTTTTGGAATAAGCAGTTACCTTTTTCACTAACTCTAAAAATGATTCTTTACTGTATAAATGAAAAAACAATTGCTTGCCCTGTTTTTCTTTGACCAATTCATACATTTTATCCAATTGAACAGGGTCATTAGTAATATCTACTAACTGTCGGGCGCAACTGCTACTGCCATATAACCAATTGATTTTGGAATAAATTTTAAAGGGTAAAAATTCGTGATGAGCACCATTCTCTTTAGCACTTCTGGCTAATGCGGTATTGATTGCCACATTTTCGCGCCCCATAGAAGCATAGGAATAGTGCATTCCATTTTGTACACTTAATTTAAAAAATACATTAAAAAATACTGAAAATATTCTTTTTCTTCTATATATTTGCTTGCCATTAACTACCTGATTGCTGATTCTAAGCATATTAAAATAATAGGCACTGAATGATTTTCCATTTGCTTTATCAGGTATAAAATCCAATTCTACCGCATGAATATACCCTATTAAACGGTAGTTGCGCGCCTTTTTGTTTTTGCCTACATCATTTAGGGGGTGTAAAACGATGATAACCGTTGCCGTATCATTGATGGAGCATAAAGAATAAGGAATATCGTTGAAAAAGCTCTGAAAATCCAATTTACCACCACCTTTATCATTGGTGTGTTTTTCTGGGATAGCCAATAATTCTTTACACTGATGATAAAAGTAGTAGGCATCTTCTTGCAAATCAAACTGTCGCAAAATATTGGGGATGTGATGGAGGTAGGAAATCGGAAAAGCGACCAATAATAATTCTTCTTCAAATAAGTCATCTGATTCAATATCAATGGTTTGTATCTTAAAAGAAAAAGATTGTTGAAAATGCTCTGTACTTTGAGGATTTAGGTTTTCAACAACTCGCTCATGAATGTAATGTAAAGTCCTTTTTTTCCTAACTTGTGTTTGAACAGTAGGCATATCAGTACTATGTTTAATGTATTTGAATAATTTGCCAAAACTACTACTTTTTTTATTAGCTTTGTCGTTGTTTATGGGGATTTTTAGCCATTTGGACTTTTCACTATTTGGGAGGTTGGATTTTTAGACTTTTTATTCGTTAGCTGTAAAAAAATAATGCGTTTTTTGAGTTTTGCACATCTTTAATTATTAAAAATAAAAATATATTTAGTGAAACTTACTCAAATATCCATTCTTCAACTCAAAACAACTAAACAAATAAGTCATGTATAAAATAGGTGTAGCCAAAGTTAATATTACTGCTGAGGTGCAGAATGTGGGTATGATGGGATATGGAAATAATCAGAATATTGTAAAAGGAGTAGAAACCCCTGTTTTTGCTAGGGCTGTTGTGATTGAAAGTCCCAACAGCCGTTTGCGCTTTGCTTTTGTCAATGCCGAAATCTGTTTTATTTCTACAGGTATTAGCAGAGGAGTTGCTAAAAAATTAATGGAAGAACACAATCATTTAGGTTTTAACCAGCGAAATATTTTGTTGAGCGCGCAGCATACCCATAGCGCGACAGGTGGCTATACACATTTTCCTTTTTTCAACATTACTATTCCTGGATATGTACCAGAAGTTTATAAAACCTATGTGAATGGCATTGCCGAAGCCATTGTACAAGCAGCTAACAACCTACAACTCGCCGAAATGCGACTGACAGAAGGCAACTTTATCCCTTCAAAAGAACTAGCCATTAATCGTTCAGTGGATGCTTACAACCAAAATCCAGAAAATGAGCCTGTAGACCCTGCTGCACCACACTTGGCAACCGACCCAAGTATGCATCTGCTTCGCATAGACGATTTAGAGGGCAATCCCATAGCCATGATCAATTGGTTTGGGGTGCATACCACCAGCATTTCTAATGATAATCAATTGATTAATGCAGATAATAAAGGCTACGCATCAACCTATTTTGAGGAATATATGCAGCAACAAGGTCATGCTGATTTTGTCGCCATTTTTGCCCAAAAAAGTACAGGTGATGTCAGTCCTAATGCTTTTTGGGATGAGGAAAAAAAATGGACGCGCGGAAAATTTAAGGACGATGTAAAGAGTGCCAAACACAATGGGCGTTTGCAGTTCAATAAAGCGAAAGAACTATTTCAAAAAGCCTTGAAAAACAAGCCATTAATAGAATCATTAGACTATCGTTTTCAGTATGTTGATTTTGGAAATATTACGGTAGATACCGAATTTGCTAACGGACAAAGTGGAATGAAAACCAGTCGTTCTTGTATTGGTTTGGCTTTTTTTTGTGGCACTAAAGAAGGACCAGGAATACCCAAATTTGCGACACATGCCATTTTGCGTCCTATCTCAAAGTTTGTAAAAGCCTTTGAGCAATTGAGCTGTTTATTGAAGGGAAAAAATGATTCCAACAAGCAACATATTTTAAATAAATACAAAGCACAAGCCAATAAGGAAATTATCGTTGAAACGGGCGATCAGCGTTTTTTAGGCATTTCAAGCCTTAAAACATTGGCGCGCCTAGTGCCTCCGCTTGATAAAGACTTGAAAGTGATTAAAAAGCAGGCTGCTAATAATGAAGGACATAGCGCGTACTGGACGGTTCAGGTATTACCCTTGCAAATCCTTATCCTAGGGCGTTTTGCCCTTGTTGCAGTGCCTTGCGAAACAACCATTACAGCAGGGAAACGCCTACAAAAAGTTGTATTAGATGTATTAAAAGCACGTAATATTCAAGAGGTATTGGTCGCTCCCTATGCTAATGCCTATTGTGGTTATGCAACAACTTATGAGGAATATCAATTACAATGTTACGAAGGCGGGCATACCGTTTTTGGGCAATGGACACTGGCAGCTTTTCAAACAAAATACAAGGAGTTGGCTACAAATATGGTTAATGATGCGTTTCAAGTAAATACAGCCTTTGATATAGAACCAAGAGATTTTTCAGAAGAAGAATTAAATCTAAGACGTTATCAAGGGTAGTTTAATTACGAATTACGAATTACGAATTACGAATTACGAATCACGAATCACGAATCTACAAATCACGAATCACGAATCACGAATCACGAATCACGAATCACGAATCACGAATCTACAAATCACGAATCCACGAATCCACGAATCCACGAATCCACAAAAACCGTAGAAATGTAAAATTTAGTTCAAAAAAAACTAAAAAAAGCACATAATTGAAAAATATGACAATGTTTATGGCGTATAATGATTATATTTTAGAGAACTTTGTTTAGTAAGAATGAGTTTTCTAAGAGGTAACAGTGATAAGCCACACAGAATAATGAACGATAGCACAACAGGAATTCTAAACATTTAGAAAAGAATAGTTTTATGAAAAACCAAACATTTACCTTACTAACTGGGTGCTTGTTATGTTTACTTGTTTTGAGTAGCACCTTCTTACAAGTAGTAATGGCTCAAAATACTGTGGAACAAGAGCACTTTGGGACAGGTGCGCTGTTGGCTTCTCCCGAACAATATGATACAATTCCACTAACGCCACCCATTGCCATGCGTAGTTCCGATAAACTACCTAGCAGATACTCTCTTAAAAGATTTTGCCCCACACCCGGTAATCAATTTAATACGGCAACCTGTGTGGGCTGGTCGGCAGCTTATGGAGTTCGCACCATGATAGAAGCCATGTACAACAATTGGGACAATACCTACAATCAGGCAATCATTGATGAAAATGCCTTCTCTCCTTCCTTTGTTTACAATCAAATCGTTCCGTCTGATGAGCATGGAAAACACAAATCAAAATGCGATATTGGAGCCTATATTTTAGAGGCACTGCATTTCATGAAACGAAAAGGCACTGTTTATATTAAAGATTTTCCTTTTGATGGGCAATGTGAAAGCAGACCTGATGAAGATTTGCAAGAAGAAGGAAAAGGTTTTACCATAAAAAACTACACACGCATTAATTTTTCGGATCAAGACAATGCAAAAGTTCGCAAAACGCGCGAAAGCCTTGTCAATAACATGCCAGTTATCATAGCTATGGAAATACTGCATAATTTCAAATATGGAGACCATACAAACTATATTTGGAATCCTGAAAAGGGCAATAAGCAAGCCGCAGGCGCACATGCAATGGTGGTTGTGGGCTATGATGATGAGCTACAATTATTTGAAATACTGAACAGTTGGGGAACTCAGTGGGGCAATAAAGGCTTTTTACACATTCCATATGACGTATTTCAAAAATACGTAAAAGAAATGTACCAAATAATGTATGACTTCCCCAAACCAATACAACAAGAAGCCGAACCTGTGGTTACCATAGAGCCTGCGCCTATTTTAGCAGGAAAACATCTTGACTCTCTATCCGCGCTTATCCGTTTTGAACAACTAGAAACCCATTATTCCAATGGTAGTATTGATTGTACAGATAAGGAATTAGGTATTATGAAGGTGAAAATGCAAAAAGAAGGCTACAAAATGCAGTTTCCCAATACAGATTGGACAGCCTACCGCATTTACCTATCTCCACAAACGCAAAATATGGCAGTTTATGCCTTTAGTATAGATGCCAATAATGAAGTGAACTTATTGTATCCATTTCCCAAAGAAATAGGTGCACTTTATGGGGTGTCTGAAAATAGTCATTTTTCTGCTACCCTTCCCTACCAAAAAGGGCAACTAGCCATTCCACATGAACAGTACTGTATGCAGCTAGATGATCAGAAAGGAACGATCAATTGTTTTCTTTTTTCTAAAAAAGAATTATCTATTAATGAAATATTGAAAGATATTCAACAAAGTTCAGGAACACTAGCAAATCGCTTAAAAAAAGCATTAGGAAACAATATTGCACCTTCACAAACAGTTCAATATTCGGCTCAAGAAATTGGTTTTTCGGCTAATGTGCCTGATGGAAAAGTTATTCCTATTATTGTGGATATGAACCATGTTCGTTAAGGTTTTTTTGTTGGGAAAAGATAAAATTAAAGTATTTAAAACGTAAAATTTAGCTAAAATCATTAAAAAGATACATATTTTTCCTAACTTTGGATGGATTTTTTCTGCTCTATTAAAAAAGCACTACACTATAACTGTTTGAATTCATTGCAGTAAGTTTTTATATAGAAATATAACTCAACTAGGTTGTTGAACAAAAAATTAAAAATTAAGTACCAAGCACTAATTAATTGTGCATAATTTTGTTCTAAAGCATTGATTTTCATTGCTTTAATCAAATAAAAAGTCCCGTTTAATTATTGTATAGTACTTAATTAGAAGATGTTTAGCACTACTTAACAAAAACAAACTTTCATCAACTAACCTAAATAAATACTTACTGAGAGCCCTTTACGTTGCTGTATAAAAATCGTTTTGCTATATGATGGCTAATTTCTAATTAAGAAACACCCCAACTAAATAGTTGAAGCATGTATACTTATGTTGTGAGTGAACAATCCATCACTAGCGAGTATACAATCGTAGGTTAAATAAGCGGAAAATAAGTAAAAACTGACGCATAAGATATTGATAATGAGCAAATAGAATACCCTAATCTCAACTTTAAGTTTAATATTTTACACATTTCATATCTAATGTTTTACAGCTTGCATCTCAACTCCGCTAAACTGTCATTTTTGAGGTGTTTTTTATCAAAAACAGCTTTTCTAATGAAGAAACATTTATTCATTATTGCTCTATTGTCCCTAATCATAGGAGCCTACCCAGTAAATTTGCAAGCTCAGGAATTTAGCTTACCACAAGCCGAAGTACTGATCCTAGCACCTGCTAAAATAGATAATCACTGGGGGTATATTGATCCTAATGGTGAATTTGCAATCCCACCAAGTTACGATTTTGCCAATGACTTTGTAGATGGTCTTGCTGCCATACTACTTAATGGCAAATGGGGCTATGTCAACCATGAAGGTAAAGAAATCATTTCTCCTCAATTTGATAATGCATACAACTTTTCTCATGGGCTTGCACGCATCAAAATAGGCGAAAAATGGGGGTATATTGACACCAAAGGTAAAGTTGTTATCCCCACTATTTATGAGCAAGTCACCGACTTTTCGGATGGCTTGGCAGTTGTAAAACTAGGCGAAAAGTATGGTTATATTAATATGCGAGGGCAGGATGTTATTCTCCCCCAATTTGATGAAGCTTATAATTTTGTGCAAGGCATAGCCCTAATAGAAAAAAATGGACAACTGCACTATGTCAATAAGCAAAATAGCTTTGTTGGCCATGCCTTTTTTGATGACGCATCTTATTGTTTTGTCCAAGATTTAGCAGTTGTTAAAGTAAATGGCAAATACGGCTACATTAATAAGGAAGGAAATTTTGTGATTGAACCGCAATTTGAATATGCCGAACATTTTGCCGATGATATAGCAGTTGTTGTTAAAAATCGAGAATATGGATTCATTAATCCAGCAGGTGAATACTTGATTAATCCAGCACTGCAAAATGCCAAACATTTTTCAGAAGGATTGGCAGCTGTACAGTCAGAAGGAAAATATGGCTATCTCAATAAGGACGGACGTTATAAAATTCCTTCACAATTTGATGATGCTTATCCTTTTATCAATGGACTGGCAAAAGTAGTGGTTAATAAAAAATATGGCTTTATTAATCGTGAAGGTAACTTCGTAGTAGAGCCTCAATATGACTGGGCTTTTGATTTTTCAGAGGGAGTAGCGGCCGTATTCTTAGATGGAAAATTTGGTTATGTTAATTTAGAAGGACAATATAGCATTGAACCCCATTTTGAAGAAGTAGGCAAATTTAGTAAAATAGGAATATATAAAGCACCTGCTCAAAAGCCTGTTATTACCTTCCAAGAACCAATGAGTTTATCTACAACGGTTGAAAAATCCGAGTATGTGCTACGTGCCAAAATTACTTCTATTGCTCCTATGTTGGAGTATTTGGTTTTTGTAAATGACCGTTTACATGATTTATCAGAAGTTACGGATAAAGGAACGGTTTTTAAACGCTTTAAAAGGTCTATTACTGATGGTTATTCAGTAAATATTGAAACCACTCTACAGTTAGATGATGGTAATAATGAAATTTACATTAAAGCAGTAAACGCCAATGGAACGACAAATTCCGAAGTGCGAGAAATTATTTATACCCCTTCTATTGTGATAGAACGCCCAGATTTATATGTTTTATCTGTTGGAATTTCTGATTATCAATATACACAATATAACCTCAATTATGCCGATGATGATGCTAATGACTTCGCCAATGCCTTCGACCAACAACAACGCATTCAGAGAGGTCGCCGTTTATTTGACTATATCCATGTAAAAACACTTGTAGATGCCCAGGCTACAGTAAGCAATATCAAACGTGAAATTTTGGATATGAAAAGCAAGGTAGAGGAAGATGACTTGTTTGTACTGCATATATCTTCACATGGCGAAGTTAATCCCGTAGGAGATTTATACATTAGAACTTATGACACAGATCAAGGTGTTAACTATTTGGATGTTAACGGATTAGCTAACAAATGGCTGGTAAAAACCTTGAAAGACTTTAACTGCACAGTCATTCAATTTTTTGATGCTTGTCACAGTGGAAAAGGCGGAAAAGACATTGCGATGAAAGGCGCGTCTGATATAGCAGTGCGAGAACTAAAGGAAGCCTTAAAGTCCAAAGCTGTTTACTTTTTTGCCTCTAGCAGCAGTCAACAACTCTCACAAGAACGCAAGGAATGGAAAAATGGCGCGTTTACCAAAGCCATACTTGATTGTTTTGATGGAAAAAGATACCAAGATCAATATGGACGCTATATCTTTGCTGATCTTGACAATGACGGTTACATCAATACCAACGAACTCAATGAGTACATCTCAACTGTAGTTCGCTTATTAACCAACGGCTCTCAACGCCCCAAAGCCACTTTCCAAAACGCCGAACCAATCAACTTATTTGTTGTGGATTAGCAAAGAGCTATATTTTATTATTTTCCTAAAACTTTAAATTGCCTTTTGGCTATTTAGTTATTATGAGGTAAGTAAGTACTATGCAATAATTAAACGGGACTCTTTGTTTGATTAAAACAATGAATGTCAATACTTTAGCACAAAATTGTGCACAATTAATTAGTGCTTGGCACTTAATTGTTTGAGTGTGTCTTTGAAAATTTGAAAATGAATCACAAATCTACGAACTGTTAAAGTAGCACAAACTGTTTGGCTGAAAAGTATAATATTTGAAACAGCTCAACAAGCAGAGCCGATTCACGTAAAAATATTTCATGAATTGGCTCTTACATTCTCCTATTTTCAAAATTAAGTACTACACAATAATTAAACAGAACACTTTGTTTGATTAAAGCAATGAAAGTCAATACTTTAGAATAAAATTATGCACAATTAATTAGTGCTTGGCACTTAATTTCTACCAATGAACAACAATCAATATCAAGAAAAAAAGGAGACCGTCAATGGTATTCCGATAAAAATAACCTCCTATGCCGTTGGCACCACCTTTTATTGTCACATTTCTAATGTAGACCCAGGTGCGACCATTGCACGCGCACAAGGCAGCAACCGCAATGAAGCCGAAAAATTAGCCATGGAAAAAGTATTGCGAAGGCTTTGACAAGAAAAAAAATCAGTAACAAAAACTACAACCTAATAATCCAGACAGAGCTGGCTTTGCATAGCTACAGTTACTTTGCCTAGCCGTTCATTATCTGTACCAAAAGCTACAACAAAAGCATCAGGATAATGCCCCCATAGTTTTCTTTTTAAAAATTTACTAGCATCCACATAGCACTTAAAAGCTCCGCCTGCATAGTAGCGAAATTTCACCTTTGAAGAACTGTTAATTTGTTCTATCTCTACATCTGTTTCATCAGGAATCCCATTAAAAAAAGGATCGCCATCCAAACTTTTTTCCTTTGAAAAAGCTCCTATTTGCAAGCGATAATTAATATCATTTTTTTCAAAGCCTTTTACGGTACGCGGTTTACAATCGTCGCCAACTTGCGCCTGAATTGTACTTACCAAGCAAAAACTCATTAACACAAATAAAGTAAATAACCGTTTCATTTATTTAATTATTTTTTCTTTTATTAAGTAACAGTTAAAATTAATACAATTGTAGAAAAAAACCTAATTTGCAGTAAACGGAACGTAAAAAAAGGGAATACCAAAGTTACTTCAGCATCCCCTTACATTTTTACAAAGTTAAATATAAATAATAATTCCAGAGAGAAACAGTATAAGCCTCACCTCTGATATTTTCTAATTCCCATCTACAAACAAAGCTGTGTTCTCATGGTCTCTGTAACATCCCCAATACGGGTATTATCATTACCAAAAGCAACAACAAAAGACCCGTCATAATTCTCCTCAATGGTATCTCGATAATCGGTCGCGCTTGTATAGTCAGCAAATTCGCCACCTGCATAGTACCGATACTTGACCTCACCGGGAGCTGCATCAGCAATTTCTTCTACTTCTACCTCTGTATTTCCGGGCAAAGCAGTGAAAAAGTCATCTGTTGTCACATCCTTTTCTTGAGAAAACGCACCAATTTGTACTCGGTAACTAATGTCTGTTTTTTCAAAACCACTAACTGTCTGTGGCACACATTCGTCATCTTCCGAACAGCCAATATGTGCAAAGCAAATGGCAAAAAGCAGACAAACTGCTAAAATTCTTGTTAACATTGGAGTTAATTTTTTGTTTTAAAAAAATAAAATGTGTAAAAGTTTTCATTGTGAAGCAGAAACAGGCACAACTGTCTAGTTTTTTACCTACTTCTGCATCTAATTTTACGCACTTTTTTTTCTACTCTACAGAATGTAAAAGTGCTATTTTACTAGGCAAACTTTTACTTCCGAATAGTAAGTACGCTATTAGTCAAGTTTAGTTGCAAATAGTACGCCAATTTATTTTCCTTAAAACACAATATAACACACTTATTATCAATATGTTAGTAGCCGTGACGATACAAACGTAAAATTTCTGTCATAGGTAAATCTATTCGGCGATTATCATTGCCATAGGCCGCTACAAAAGCCTCATGATACCCCTTTGCTTTCATCTTTTTTTCGTATTCTTCGGCAGCTTCATAGGTTTTAAAGTAACCTAAAGTATAGCGATACAAACCTGTGCTAGAAATCTCCTCTTGAATTTCTTCCTCCAATACCCCCTTCCAAAAAGCGTCATTTTCAGCGAGTTGTTTTTTAAAAGCCCCTATTTGTACCTTAAAATAAATTTGCGCCTTAGTATACCCCCCAATCAATACAGGTTCGCTCATTTGTGATGTTACCCTGCCTTGTTGCATCGCAGTAGTTGTTTCCTTACTTCCCTTACAAGCAAATTGCAACACACAAGCAATTACTAGTAGGACTATTAGATTTTTTTGCATCATTTTTTACTTTTTTTTAAAAAAATTATTGAATTGTTGATTAAGCTTATTTCAAATAACTAAATATCAACTTCTATTCCCTAATCTCTAATTACTAATCCAAAGTTTAAGTTTATGACTTTTTTCAAAAAAGCAGATTGTTACAAAAAAGTGTTGTTATTAGGGTATTTTTAAGTAGAAAAGTCATTTTCACAAATCCACATATTTATTTTTTATTCAATACCTTACTCTTTTTAAGCATTTTCCAAAACTTCTGTAAGCTTTTATTCCTTATTCGTTATGATTCAATGAAATATTCCTGTATATTTGCACTCAATTTTGAATTGAAATTATTAAAGATAAATATAATCTGAAATGCAGGCAAAAGGATTAGTGAAATTTTTCGGTATTGCGCTGGTGTTGGTCTGCCTTTATCAACTGTCATTCACCTTTTTTGCCAATAGGGTGGAAGGACAAGCACAATCATATGCAGAGGATAAGGTAGCAGCTGTATCAGACCCTGTGGAACAGGCGAAGCAATTGAGCGAACAAAAGCGCAGATACCTAGATTCGGTCTCTACCGAGCAGGTGGTCAACTTAGGAGTGACCAGTTTTACCTATAAAGAGTTGAAGGAAAGACAGCTTAATTTAGGGCTAGACTTACAAGGCGGAATGAGTGTGGTGCTTCAAGTATCTTTGCAAGAATTGATACAGTCGATGTCTAACGAAAGTCAAGACCCTACTTTTTTAGCTGCCCTTAAAAGAGCCAACGAATTGCAGCGCAACAGTCAAGAGGATTATGTAACTCTTTTTGGCCAAGCATTTGAAGCAGAGCAAGCAGATGGACGATTAGCAGCTATTTTTGCAACTCCTGAGTATGGCGACAGAATCAATTTCCAGTCTAGCAATGAGGATGTTCTGAAAGTAATTAAGGAAGAAGCAGACGGTGCAGTAAGCAGAACATTTGAAATTTTGCGTGCAAGGATTGATAAATTTGGGGTTGCTCAACCAAACATCAACTTACAGCCTTCAACGGGTAGAATCGTTGTAGAACTTCCCGGTGTAGATGACCCTGAACGGGTTCGTAAGTTGTTACAAGCAACGGCAAAGTTGGAGTTCTGGGAAATGTATGAAAATAGCAACGAGTTTTCCAGAATGTTGACCGATGCAGATAAAGCCGTTAAAGAATCATTAGATATTGAAAGTGGTACTACTGACACTGCACCTACTCCTGATGAGGCGGATGTTGCGGAAGTTGACAGTACCGCAACGGATGCTGCTGATTCTGAAAATGATGAGGTAAACTTATTAGGTGATGGAGGCGAAGAAGGGGATACGACACAAACGGATTTAGCTAAAAGCAATCCACTGTTCTCTGTTTTACAACCATCTCCAAATGCTGGACCTGTTGTGGGTTATGTGAATGGTGCAGATACAGCAACTTTAAATAAATACCTAAAAATCCCTGATGTAAAAACAGCTTTTCCCCCTAACTTAAAGCTCTTGTTGGATGCAAAGGCTATTGCAGATGAGGAGAATCCAAATGTTTTTCCTGTTTATGCCATTAAAAGTCGTTTCAACGATTTTAAAGCTCCAATGGAAGGCGATGTGATTACAGACGCTCGACAAGACATTGACTACAATCAACAAGTAGTTGTGAGTATGACAATGAACTCGGAAGGCGCAAGCATGTGGAAGAAGTTAACGCGTGAAAATATTCAAAAGCCTGTGGCCATTGTGCTGGATGATAAGGTGTATTCTGCGCCTATTGTACAAGCGGAAATTGGCGGTGGGCAGTCGCAAATTACGGGACAATTTGATGTAACAGAAGCACAGGATTTAGCCAATATTTTGAAAGCGGGTAAATTACCTGCTCCTGCTCGCATTGTTGAGGAGGCCGTTGTCGGACCGACTTTGGGTAAAAAATCGGTTAGCGCAGGGCTTTGGTCATTGATTGCGGGGGTTATATTGGTCTTGTTGTTTATGGTATTCTACTATAATACGGGCGGTGTTGTTGCCAATATTGCTTTGTTGTTGAACTTATTTTTGGTAGTCGGGGTACTAGCCGCCTTCGGTGCAGCCTTAACCCTACCGGGTATGGCAGGTATCGTTTTAACCATCGGTATGGCGGTGGATGCCAACGTGATTATCTTTGAGCGTATACGTGAGGAACTCGCCAAAGGAAGCGGTTTCAAAAAAGCCATTGCTGACGGTTATTCCAAATCCTATTCCGCCATCATTGATGCCAACGTAACGACCTTAATTACGGCTGTTATTCTTTTCTACTTCGGTTTAGGTCCTGTATTGGGTTTCGCAACCGTATTAATCATCGGTATTTTCTCCTCTCTATTTACCGCCGTACTCATCACTCGTTTATTGATTGATTGGTGGTTAGGTAAAGGAAAATCATTGAGTTATGCGACTGGATTGACAAAAAATGCCTTTAAAAACTTAAATATAGATTTTGTCAATCGCCGTAAGGTATTCTATATGATTTCTGGTGCTATCCTATTAGTTGGTTTATTGTCTATCTTTACAAGAGGCTGGCAGCAAGGTGTAGATTTCAAAGGGGGTTATAACTACGTCATACAATTCCCTCAAAATGTATCTACCTCAGAAATTAGAAATGCAACTAAAGGAGAGGCTATTTTAGGTGCTGAACCAATGGTGCGTACTTATGGTAGTGGTGATCAAGTGAAATTAACAACAAGTTATCTGATTGACAGCACCGATCCGAAGGCTGGCGATATGGTAACAGGCAAATTGTATGAAGGCCTAAAAGAAATTGCTGGTAATCCGTCTTATGAAGATTTTATTGCTAAAAATATACTCAGTTCCCAAAAAGTAGGACCGACCATTGCAGATGATATAAAACGTGGTGCTTTTTGGGCAACAATATTTGCATTACTCGGAATTTTCCTTTATATTCTCGCCAGATTCCGTAGGTGGCAATTCGGTTTGGCAGCCGTCCTAACCATCGCACATGATACCTTGTTCTTATTAAGTATTTTCTCGCTCTTTGAAGGCATTTTACCGTTCTCATTGGAAATCGATCAAAATTTTATTGCAGCCTTGTTAACAGTTATTGGTTACTCCATTAACGATACCGTGGTTGTATTTGACCGTATTAGAGAGTACTTAAATTTATATCCGAAAAAAGATGAAAAACTGGTGATTAATGAAGCGATTAATAGCACATTAAGCCGTACCATTATCACCTCTTTAACCACCTTATTGGTAGTATTTATTCTCTTTATTTTCGGTGGAGAAGTAATTAGAGGGTTCGCATTTGCCTTATTAATTGGTATTATTGTGGGTACTTACTCCTCTATTTGTGTAGCAACTCCATTAGTTGTTGACTTATCAGAGCAAGCAGCTAAACGCCAAAAAGCAAAAACACCACCCTCTAAAGGTGGAAAGAAAGGAAAAAGACAAAAACAAAAGGTTTAGTATTTAGCTAGATGTAAGAAATGAGACATAAGACTTGGAATAAATTATAACAAGTCATGTCCCATTGGTAAACTTTTTTCTTTGCAAAAAATCAAATAAATAATTTTTGACATTTAGAGACATGAGATAAAGCTCGTTTTCACTTAATGTGGAGGCGGGCTTTTTTTGTTGTGCTTTTTTAAAATAAACTGAAAAATAAACTTGCACCCTAAATTAACATTTGTTAATTTAGAGCATGGAAAATGTATTCACCATTGCTTTAAAAAAAATTATTAATGCTTTAAATACGGAGAAAATTGACTATATGATTGTTGGTGGCTTTGCAGTTAGTTATCATAATCGAGCAAGAACAACCAATGATATTGATTTGATTTTGCAAATCTACCCTCATCATGTCAAAAAAATTCTCAAATATTTCCCCAACTGGCAAGGTTTTGAAGAAACATTTCAAAATAATGTGAGCAATGGCACTATGTTTAATATCACAGATTTTGAGACAGGCATTCGCTATGATTTTATGGTTTTCAAGGATACAGATTACCAATGGGCAGCCTTTGAACGCCGTCAACTGGTTCAACTTTTTGGAGTGGATTGTTATATATCGTCTAAAGAAGATTTGATTCTCTCTAAATTGCGTTGGTATAATTTAACGCCTAGCGAAAAGCAAATGGAAGACCTTCAATTTTTACTTTTAGATAAACAGCTAAATATGGAATACCTTCGCTGGTGGATTTTCAAACTTAAACTAAATACGCATGGACTTTTGGGATAAAAAAATACATGTTACGAAAGAAGCGGCCAGCCATCAAATTAAAATTATCAACACATTTTCCCCTGAAAAACGACTTAAAATTGCTTTGAACTTTGCAAATATGGGCATACAACAAAGTCGTTCTTGGATTCAATCGCAACATATACATTTTTCAGACTTGGAAATTACCTTAGAATTTGTACGTCTCCTATCTTATGAAAGCAATAAAATATCAGAAGAACATTGGCAGCATTTTAAAACAATCATGGAGCAAAAAATCCATAAAGATTGGAAAAAGCGTTTTAGGAAAATGATGCAGGCTAATGATTGGACTTATGAAGATATTGCAAAATTCAGTGGATTGAAAAATGGTAAGGTCGTTGAAGCCACCATCAGCAGAGGTCTCCCTGCTTTTGCCAAACTCGCTGTTTGTGTATTTGAACAGCTACAAGCAGAGCAAAAAGTCCCTTAATAGATAAATTTGAGTTAAATGAACATTTAGCTACAAATCACTAATCCGCTACCTGCTCAATTTGAAACTTACCTATACCAAAAACAGGATAAAAGCAAAAGTTGTTAAATTTTTTATTTGTTTTTATCAGTGTAGCCAGAGGCTACAAATTTGGTTCGGGGTGAGGTTCCACCTCGCGCCGAAGCAAACCTTATAGGCTTTGGCTATAAAAAATTACGATTCTAAACTGTTTTTGGTATAAAATCAGCTCACATCTCAAGTCTCCTATTTCCGTCTAAGGTACTAATAATCAATCACTTGCTGTTCGACCGTTTTAGGTAGCTCGCGAAAATCGTAATGTTGATTGCGAAGTTGTGGCGTAAAGCCAGCAGTGCGGATTGCCTCTTGTATTTCGTTAGAGGTAAAGCGATGAGGCGCGCCTGCTGCCGACACTACATTTTCCTCAATCATAATCGAACCAAAATCATTCGCCCCTGCATGAAGACAAATCTGGCCTATCTCCTTCCCTACCGTCAGCCACGAAGCCTGAATATTGGGAATATTGTTTAACATCATCCGACTAAGCGCAATCATTCGGATGTATTCGTCACCCGTTACCTCATTGCGGATGTTGCGAATACGGCGCAAAGTTGTTCCCTCATCTTGATACGGCCACGGAATAAAGGCGAGAAAACCGTTGGCATCGGCAGGCTTTTCGTTCTGCACTTCTCGGTAATGAACCAAATGCTGCATTCGCTCCTCAATGGTTTCCACATGCCCAAACATCATCGTTGCGGAAGTTGTTAAGTTCAGTTGATGAGCAGCTCGCATTACATCTAGCCATTCTTGCGTATTACATTTACCTTTGGCAATAATTCGGCGCACTCTGTCGCTTAAAATTTCGGCACCTGCACCGGGCAGTGAATCCAAACCAGCCTCTTTCAAAGCTTGCAATACTTCTTTATAGGTAGACTTTTCGATTTTTGTGATGTGTGCAATTTCAGGTGGTCCTAAAGCGTGCAACTTCAAATTAGGGTATAAACTTTTTAATTCTCGAAACAAATTTGCATAATAATCTACCCCTAAATCGGGATGATGCCCACCTTGCAAGAGCAATTGCTCCCCACCATAACGAAAAGTTTCCTCAATTTTTCGCTTATAAGTTTCAATATCTGTGATATATGCTTTGTCTGCATATTTATCTGTAGGCGGTACAAAAAAGTTGCAAAATTTACAATTTGCCACGCAAACATTGGTCGTATTCACATTGCGATCAATAATCCAAGTGACCATGCCTAGCGTATCTTTTTTGTGAATTTTCCGCAGTTCATTGCCCACATACATTAAATCTGCGGTTGCTGCATGATGAAATAAATGCGTTCCTTCCTCAACGCTCAGGTCGTCCAATTGTAAGGCTTTTTGCAATAAATCGTTGGTATTCATAGTGTCTAGCTATTTAGAGTCGTTTGGCTACTCCTTTTTTTATAAAATTGCTGTTTACAATTGGCAATATACAATAAACTTTCAAAACTTTCAAAATTTTTTGAAAGATTATTCTAGGATTAGTGTTCAAGTGTATTTTACAAGAGGCTGTTTGAGCAAATATGTTGCACTCAGAAATGCAAAACTCACTAACTATTCTTTATATTTGCAATTTAAGAGTAAATCATATTAAAAAAATATAAAAATTAAATTTTCATGAAAAAAGATTTAATAAACGGGCGTTGGAATATAGTAGAAATGGAAATGTGGGATGAAGATTATTTTAATATGGAAGAACAAGCTTTCATACAAATAAATGACAATGGTAATGGGCAGTTTAAATTTGGATTGGTGAACGCCAATTTAAATGGAAATATTTATTCAGTAAATGGCAAAGAAAGATATGAATTTACATGGGATGGCTATGCCGAAATGGATGATGTATTTGGCTTTGGATGGTTCATATTAGATTCTTATAATAAAATAAGTGGCGAAATTCGATTCCATAGAGGAGATTCATCAACATTTACTGCAATCAAAGCCGACAGTAAAGAATTAGATATTTTCAATATTGAAAATCAGGAAAGAAGAATAGCCAAAATTATAGGTGACCCATCATTAAGTGTCAATACAGAGACTTTGACAAAATACTTACACTTTTTTAAAAGGCATATGTTATTACCTCATAGAGTAACAGGTACAGACGATTATTTCTCTCATGTAGGCTATAAAGGCAAAACTCCTAGTGCATATGATGAATTTGAACTCATTGGCTTTGAGGAGGACATAGAAGAATACTCTAATATATTTGGCAAAGTACGCAGATTATCAGAAAAAGGCGGTATATTTTCCTTACAACTATTTGAATTCGAATCGCTAGATAAAAATTCTACCGAAGACAAAATATTAAGTGACTATAGTTATTGGATTAGTCATTATTTGTAGTAAAAAATTCAAAAGGGTACACAAAAGTCATCATTTTTTCGTAAAGCAGATTCATGAATCTGCTTTACGAAAAAGAAGCGCAGGCAGGTCAAAAATCGGTAGCAAAGCGCAAGCCTGAAGCGTGGGAACGATATTTTTGACAAGCGTTTTTGCTTACTTTTTGGGCGACTGAAAAGTAAGTCGCCGAGGGTGCAGTCCAATAATTTCATGCCATACTTTTCGTTAAATTATTCATTAAAATA
>JAHDHV010000076.1:0-6960 GCA_020631155.1 Bacteroidota bacterium
CGTCACCATCACCATCACCATCTCCGTCACCATCACCGTCGCCATCACCATCACCATCACCATCACCATCACCGTCGCCGTCACCGTCACCGTCACCATCGCCATCGCCATCGCCATCACCATCGCCATCACCATCACCGTCACCATCACCATCGCCATCGCCATCGCCATCGCCATCACCGTCGCCATCACCATCACCGTCGCCATCACCATCACCATCACCATCACCATCACCGTCGCCGTCACCGTCACCATCACCGTCACCATCACCATCTCCATCACCATCTCCATCACCGTCACCATCACCATCGCCATCGCCATCGCCATCGCCATCACCATCGCCATCACCATCGCCATCACCATCACCGTCACCATCACCATCTCCATCACCATCTCCATCACCGTCACCATCACCATCGCCATCACCATCGCCGTCACCGTCACCATCACCATCACCGTCGCCATCGCCATCACCATCGCCATCTCCGTCACCGTCGCCATCTCCGTCACCATCTCCGTCACCATCGCCGCCACAAGATTCACAACCTGCTACTGTTGCTATAACAACTGTCTCTGTTACTTCACAAGGGGTTTGACCAGTATAAGGATCGCTTACCGTCCAAGAATAACTACCGGAAGTTGGCGGTGTGCCTTCTGCACTACAGCCATCTGTGGCAGCTATAATACTTGGTTCACTTATTATTAATTCACAGTTTCCAGCATTAACAATTGTAGGAGTTTCACCACAAATTGCTTCTGTTTCTACCACTAAGTAATCGCTTGGATCAGGGTAAAGGGTTAAAGTGTGGCTTGGTCCGCTGATGTTAATTGTAGGGTCATTTATACAACTAATATTAGAAGTATAAACCACCGTTACAGGCTCACAAGCTACATTGATTGTTTGGGTTGGATTGGGACTCCAAGTAACTATAGCGGTAGGTAAGTTGTCAATGCCTAAATCTGCATTGGCAGGGAGGCTAGGAGTTGAACGACCACAAGCTGTTTCTGTAGTTGGTGTACCTGAAACGCTTGTTGGACAGTCATCACCACTGCAAGCTTCGCAAGCTGCTATAGTTGCTGTAATATTTGCGCTGTTAAATTCGCAAGGGGTTTCGCCAACATATGGATCGCTTACTGTCCAAGTATAGCTGCCTGCTATTGGCGGATTGCCTTCTTCTGTACAGCCATTGACTGGCTCAACAATGACAGGAGAACTAACCACTAATGGACAATTAGCCGTATTGACTAAACTAGGTATTTCTCCGCAGCCTACATCAGAACTGCTAGGAATTGCATAACTATTGGCATCAGGATAAACTGTTAGTGTGTGTGTAGGACCTTCAAAACTACTGCTTGCATCAGATAAACAAGTAATGGTAGGTGTGTAAATAATGCTTTGTGCTTCGCAACTAGCAACTACAACAGTAGTGGGGTCTGGAGACCAAGTAACAGTTGCATTGTTTAAGTTATCTATGCCTAATTCCGCATCGGTGGGTAAATTAGGAGTAGCATCTCCACAAATATTTTCCTCTGTAGGTGTGGCATCAGCAGATTGAGGACATGCGCCGCAATCTTCACAGCCATCAACATTAACTGTAATTGGGTCTATCATTATTTCGCAAGGCGTTTGACCAGCATATGGGTCTGTTGGTGTCCAAGTGTAAGTACCACTAACAGGGGCAGTCCCTTCGGCACTACACCCATCTATAGGCGCGACAACTGTTGGATTGCCAATTTGTAAAATACAAGTGCCTGTGTTAAATAAATTGGGAGTTTCACCACAAGCTGCATCTGTTGCGGTAGATAATGTATAGCTATTTGGATCGGGGTAAACAGTTAGGGTATGTGTTGGTCCCTCAATAACAACATTCGGATTACTATTACAAGTAATGGTAGGCGTATAAACCACTGTATTGACATCACAACTAGCAATTACTACTATAGTCGGGTTTGGCGACCAAGTAACTGTAGCATTATTTAAATTAGAAATGCCTAATGCATTATTAGAGGGAAGGGTAGGAGTAGCATCGCCACAAACGGATTCTTCGGTTGAGTTAGCAGTAGGCAATTCAGGACAGTCTTGGCAAATTTCACATCCAAATAAAGTTACAGATATTTCTTGTTTAGTAATTTTACAAGGCGTTTGTCCATCAAAGGGATCGCTTACTGTCCAAGTATAAAAACCATCTATAGGTGGGTTGCCCTCATCTGTACAGCCGCTAGTTGGTTGAACAATATTTGGTGTGCTAATGATGAAATCACATTGCCCTGTATTGCTTAATATTGGCATATTGCCACAGGCTGCATCACCAACATTTGACAGTTGATAACTATTTGGATCGGGGTAGACTGTTAAAGTATGTGTAGGACCGTTAAAGCTGATGCTTGGGTCTGAATTACAAGTAATAGTTGGTGTGAAAACAACTGTTTTTACATCACAGGTTGCTGCAACAATAGTTGTTGGGTCAGGAGACCAAGTGATTGTTGCATTATCTGGAATATCAATACCTAGTTCTGCATCTGTTGGAAGACTAGGAGTAGTATCACCACAAACACTCTCTTCTGTAGGCAGTGCATCAACAGTTTGTGGACAAGGGATAGGAGGACTACAATCTTCACAGCCTGCTACAGTTACATCAACCAAATCAATAATCAACTCACAAGGTGTTTGCCCAGCATAAGGATCGGTAACCGTCCAAGTATAAGTGCCATTAACTGGTGGATTACCGTCATCAGTACAACCATTTACAGGAGCCGTAACAATAGGCTCACTAATGATTAACGGACAAGTGCCTGTATTTTCTATAGTTGGTATTTCGCCACAAGCAGCATTATTTGGTATAGATAAATTATAACTAGCACCATCAGGGTAAACTGTTAAGGTATGTGTTGGTCCTTCAAAGGCAAAAAATACATCTGGTAGGGTACAAGCAATCAGTGGTGTGTAAACAACTGTTTGCACTTCACAAGTAGCAACTACAGGCACAGTTGGGTCAGGTGACCAAGTAACAGAAAAATTAAGGGGCACATCAATCCCTAAATCAGCATCCGCAGGCAATGAAGGTGTAGCATCACCACAAACGGATTCGGTAGTTGGAGTTGCATTGGCGGAACTTGGGCAGTCGCCACAATCTTCACATCCAGCTACATTTACCGCAATCGGATCGCTTGTAAATTCGCAAGGTGTTTGTCCAGCATAAGGATCGGTAATTGTCCAAGTATAAGAACCATTAATTGGTGGGTTACCTTGTTCTGTACAACCATCAATAGGAGCAACGACAGTAGGAGTGCTTATCATTAATGGACAAGTTCCAGTATTTTCCAAAGTAGGTATTTCGCCACAAGCAGCATCTGTTGGTGTAGATAGCGTGTAACTAGATGGATCAGGATATACAGTTAAGGTGTGTGTTGGGCCGACAAGGACAAAATCAGAGCAAGCAATTCCGGATTCATACACTACAGTTTGGGGTTCGCAAGTAGCAATGACTGGTACAGTTGGGTCAGGGTTCCAAAGGATAGTCACATTTTCTGGAAACTCAATACCCATGTCAGTAGCGGTAGGCAGGTTAGGGGTTGCGTCCCCACAAACGGATTCCGTAGTTAGTTCAGCAGTAATGTCTGTTGGACAAGGGCCACCGCAAATGTCACAAGCATCTACACTCACTGTAATTGGGTCGGTGGTAAATTCACAAGGCGTTTGACCAGCATAGGGATCGCTTACTGTCCAAGTGTAAGAGCCGTTTACTGGTGGATTGCCTTGTTGAGTACAACCATTAATAGGAGCAACAATAACAGGATCGCTAATACTTAATGGGCAAGTGCCTGTGCTTTCCAAAATAGGCGTTTCTCCACAGCCTGCATCTGTTGGGGTAGATAGTGCATAATTAGATGGATCAGGGTAGACTGTGAGGGTGTGGGTTGTTCCATTAAAACTAATGGATGTATCAGCATTACAAGTAATGGTTGAAGTATAAACAACCGTTTCCACATTACAAGTTGCTGAAACAATAACGGCTGGGTCTGGAGACCAAGTAACCGTTACCTCATCAATATCAAGACCTAAATCAATTGGTATGGGTAGGATAGGAGTCGCATCACCACAGACGGATTCCGTAGTTGGTTCGGCAGTAACTTCTGTTGGACAAGTAGGGGAACAAGCTTCACAACCTTCTACTAAAACCGTAATAAAAACGCTTGGTATTTCACAAGGTGTCTGAGCAATAAAAGGATCGGTAATTGTCCAAGTATAAGAGCCGCTTATTGGAGGATTGCCCTCCTCTGTACAACCATTAATGGGTTCAACAATAGTTGGATTACTAATAGCTACTGGGCAAATACCATTATTAACAATAGTTGGTATTTCCCCACAGTCCACTGTTCCAGTTGTTGGAAGAATGTTATAATAGCTGGCATCAGGATAGACGTTTAAAGTATGAGTAGGTCCGTCAAAGCTGATGCTTGTATCTGATTTACAAGTAATGGTTGGGGTGTAAACAACAGTTTCCAAATCGCAAGTTGCTGGAACAATAGTTGTGGGGTCAGGAGACCATGTAATGCTTACATAGTTTGTATCAAGGCCTAAATTAAAAGGGGTAGGGAGGGTCGGTATATCGTCACCACAAACGGATTCTGTTGTTGGGTTGGCATTGACTTCTGTTGGACAAGTTGTATCGCAAACTTCACAAGCAAGGAAAGAAGCCGTTAAAATCACCATTTCAAATGGACAAGGTGTTTCTCCATCATAAGGATCACTTACCGTCCAAGTGTAGGCACCACTTACTGGTGGATTGCCTTCAAGTGTACAACCCTCAATAGGTTCTTCAATAATAGGCTCACTGATAGCCAGTGGGCAAGTGCCTATATTTTCGATGGTTGGCGTTTCGCCACAGTCTGGGTTTGTTATAATTGGTTGGATATAATTATTTGGATTTGGATAAATTGTAGTTGTTAATAGTATTTCAGGGAAACCAATAGTAGTAGAATCACAAGTTCCTTCAAAAGTAAATTCCAAAATAACAGGTTCACAACTTGTATTATTGGCAGAAAAGGGAATGCAAACCAAATCACTTGATCCATTTCCTGTAGTAGTTAAACCATTGATGGTCACTACTATACTGCTATCCACTACTTCGCTAAACTGAACACATGCATTAATATTTTCTCCACCACAAATAGTATCAGAAGAAATCAATAAATCTACTACTGTTGGACAAGGTGGTGCGCCGCAGGATTCGGCTAGGGTAATACATGTTTCCGCACCTAATTCGTAGCAAATGGGTGGAATGGTGAGGGTTAATAGACCGTCTGGAAAGCCTAGTAATGCGCCTAAATCAATGGTACCACCTGCGCCATTATTAATCAATGTTTCCACATCTGCGACTGCAATAGTGCCGCCTAAACCTGCTAATAAACCATATAAATCGGAAAGGCTGCTGCCTGTTGGCAATGGTAACGGTATGCCTAAAGCCGCACAGCCTCCTGCACCAATAACTAATGGATTATTGCAAATGTCATTCACCGCATTTATTAAACCATCAAAATCTTCTTGAATATAGGTAAATGTTTGTAGGCAAAGTTCGCCTGTTTGACCATTAATAAAAGTTTCGGCATCTGTTAAAGAACCCTCTACTGTAATAATATTGCCTATTATTGTATCTAAAACAATGTATTCTGTTACACCACCACTAGAACCACTGTCTGTAATGGTAACAGGACCTACAATAGAACCATCCTCACAAGTTTCCGCTCCGTCAATGAGGGGATCACCAGCCACAACATTACAGCCTGTTTCATCACAGCTTTCGACCATATTTACACAAGAGGCATTTCCCAAATCGTAGCAAACAACAGGTAATTCGATGACTAGCGGAATTGGTAAACCTAATAAGGCTCCAATATCAATTGAGCCACCATTTGCCAATAATGCCAATACGGTTTGCACATCAGAGATATTGAAAATCCCTCCGCCGCCTAAGAAGCCAGCTAATAAGTCAAAAATATCACCTACACCAGTTCCTACAGGGATTGGTAAAGGCAATCCTAAACCTGCACAACTTAATGGTGGAGGAATTAAATCGCAAAGTCCATTGATGGTGTCAATCAAATCATTCAGATCATCTTCATCATAAGTAATCGCATAAATACACAATTCACCACCATTGTCATTCATATAAGTTGCTGCATCTGTTAAATTTGTTTCAATAGATAAAACATCACCTGCTACATCTGTAATAATGTATTCTGTGATACCACCGCTAGATGTAGTATCTGTTAATGTAACTGCTCCAACAATAGAACCATCCTCACAAATTTCTTCCCCATCAATAAAAACATCGCCAGCTACGGCAGCACAAACAGGCGGATCGCCACACATTTCCACAGGTGTTACACAAACTTCTTCGCTTAGGTCATAGCAAATTTCAGGAATATCTACTAGGAGCGTACCCGGTGGTAAGCCTGCCAAAACGCCAAAGTCTACTGTTCCGCCATTTCCAAAATTAATTAAAGTTTCAATATCGTTTAATGTGATGGCAGCTAAACCACCAATGAGATTGTAAATATCTTGCAAGGTAGACCCCGGTGGAATTAATACTTGTCCAATGGCAGCATTGACTGCATCTACAAAAGCATCAATATCTGTTTGAACATAAGTAATAGAAGTAACACACACCTCTCCAGTAGCACCGCTAACGGTTGTACTCGCTCCAGCATCATCGGTAACATTGGCAATGGTATCAGTAGTAGCATCGGTTACAACGGCAAAGGTTGTTCCACCGCTTGCGCCTGTAGTTGTTACGGTAAATGGCCCTACTGCTGTTCCATCGCCACAATCTTCGCTGCCTTCAATGGTGATTTCGCCAGCCATAGCTGCACAAGCTGTAGGATCGCACATTTCCACAGGAGTAACACAAACTTCTTCGCTTAGGTCATAGCAAATTTCAGGAATATCTACTAGGAGCG
>JAHDHV010000076.1:7060-19098 GCA_020631155.1 Bacteroidota bacterium
ACACAAACTTCTTCGCTTAGGTCATAGCAAATTTCAGGAATATCTACTAGGAGCGTACCCGGTGGTAAGCCTGCCAAAACGCCAAAGTCTACTGTTCCGCCATTTCCAAAATTAATTAAAGTTTCAATATCGTTTAATGTGATGGCAGCTAAACCACCAATGAGATTGTAAATATCTTGCAAGGTAGACCCCGGTGGAATTAATACTTGTCCAATGGCAGCATTGACTGCATCTACAAAAGCATCAATATCTGTTTGAACATAAGTAATAGAAGTAACACACACCTCTCCAGTAGCACCGCTAACGGTTGTACTCGCTCCAGCATCATCGGTAACATTGGCAATGGTATCAGTTGCTGCATCGGTTACAACTACATAAGTTGTTCCGCCGCTTGCGCCTGTAGTAGTTACGGTAAATGGCCCTACTGCGGTTCCATCACCACAATCTTCGCTACCTTCAATGGTGACCTCGCCAGCCATAGCAGTACAAGCATTAGGATCGCACATTTCCACAGGTGTTACACAAACTTCTTCGCTTAGGTCATAGCAAATTTCAGGAATATCTACTAGGAGCGTACCCGGTGGTAAGCCTGCCAAAACGCCAAAGTCTACTGTTCCGCCATTTCCAAAATTAATTAAAGTTTCAATATCGTTTAATGTGATGGCAGCTAAACCACCAATGAGATTGTAAATATCTTGCAAGGTAGACCCCGGTGGAATTAATACTTGTCCAATGGCAGCATTGACTGCATCTACAAAAGCATCAATATCTGTTTGAACATAAGTAATAGAAGTAACACACACCTCTCCAGTAGCACCGCTAACGGTTGTACTCGCTCCAGCATCATCGGTAACATTGGCAATGGTATCAGTTGCTGCATCGGTTACAACTACATAAGTTGTTCCGCCGCTTGCGCCTGTAGTAGTTACGGTAAATGGCCCTACTGCGGTTCCATCACCACAATCTTCGCTACCTTCAATGGTGATTTCGCCAGCTATAACATCACATTCTGTACAAGTTACTGCACAATCAATAACTATATCATCGGCAAATGGCCCTTGTTGACAAGCTGTTCCTTCAAAATAAGGACCGAAGCTATACGACAAGGTAGCGTCTACATCCGTTGTTTCAGGGCAAATATTTGGTGTGCCTGTTTGTCCAGTTACTGGCTGATCACAAACATCTCCATTTGCAGCTACAATACTAGCCGTACCGCCTTCTCCATCACAAGAAGGATTGACCACTATCACATCAAAAGGCGCAGGGTAGATAATGGGAGGTGCTAATACTTCTGCTATAGCAATAGGTGTTTCACCACACATTGCCGCAATGTCTAAACCTAAATCAATAGGCTCACAAGTTAAGTTTTCGGCAGGGATTTCTGCACAAAGGCGAGTACCTGTAAGATCAATTACAGCATCAATGCCATTGATGGTTGCAGTGATTGCTGTTGACAATGGAATTAAATCAAAATCTAAGCAAATACTTACTGGTCCTGTGCAGTTATCTATTGTAAAAGAAGGAGTAGCAACTGTTGGACAATCACCACAAGGCACCGCACAATCAATAACTATATCATCGGCAAATGGCCCTTGTTGACAAGCTGTTCCTTCAAAATAAGGACCGAAGCTATACGACAAGGTAGCGTCTACATCCGTTGTTTCAGGGCAAATATTTGGTGTGCCTGTTTGTCCAGTTACTGGCTGATCACAAACATCTCCATTTGCAGCTACAATACTAGCCGTACCGCCTTCTCCATCACAAGAAGGATTGACCACTATCACATCAAAAGGCGCAGGGTAGATAATGGGTGGTTCATCTACAGTAGCTACTGGAATAGCTGCATTTTCACAAAAAGCCTCCACAATTAAATCTAAATCAATAGGTTCACAAGTTAAGTTTTCGGCAGGGATTTCTGCACAAAGGCGAGTACCTGTATCATCAATTGTAGCATCAATACCATTGATAGTTGCGGTGACCGTTGTTGGCAATGGAATTAAATCAAAATCTAAACAAATACTTACTGGTCCTGTGCAGTTATCTATTGTAAAAGCAGGAGTAGCAACTGTTGGACAATCACCACAAGGCACCGCACAATCAATAATTATATCATCGGCAAATGGCCCTTGTTGACAAGCTGTTCCTTCAAAATAAGGACCGAAGCTATACGACAAGGTAGCGTCTACATCCGTTGTTTCAGGGCAAATATTTGGTGTGCCTGCTTGTCCAGCTACGGGTTCATCACAATTGTCACCATTCGCAGCTACAATACTAGCCGTACCGCCTTCTCCATCACAAGAAGGCTCAACTACTACTACATCAAAAGGCGCAGGGTAGATAATGGGTGGTTCATCTACAGTAGCTACTGGAATAGCTGCATTTTCACAAAAAGCCTCCACAATTAAATCTAAATCAATAGGTTCACAAGTTAAGTTTTCGGCAGGGATTTCTGCACAAAGGCGAGTACCTGTATCATCAATTGTAGCATCAATACCATTGATAGTTGCGGTGACCGTTGTTGGCAATGGAATTAAATCAAAATCTAAACAAATACTTACTGGTCCTGTGCAGTTATCTATTGTAAAAGCAGGAGTAGCAACTGTTGGACAATCACCACAAGGCACCGCACAATCAATAATTATATCATCGGCAAATGGCCCTTGTTGACAAGCTGTTCCTTCAAAATAAGGACCGAAGCTATACGACAAGGTAGCGTCTACATCCGTTGTTTCAGGGCAAATATTTGGTGTGCCTGCTTGTCCTGCTACGGGTTCATCACAATTGTCACCATTCGCAGCTACAATACTAGCCGTACCGTTTTCTCCATCACAAGAAGGATTGACTACTATCACATCAAAAGGCGCAGGGTAAACCAATGGGTCTAACCAAATACCTAAATCATAAACCGTTTCATCACACTGGGCATTTGCTAAAAAGCCAAATTCGGCAGGTGAACAGCCATCATTTAAAGGAGCTGTAATATCTCCACAGATTTGAGTATCTCCTTCATTTCCAGTATAAGGAATCCCATCAATAGTAACTGTAGTTGTAGTCGTAACAGGCGCATCAAAGTCTATACAGATAGAAAGTGTTCCTTGTGAGCAAACTTCTCCTGCAAAATTGAGTGTGGCAGTTGTAGGACAGTCAACGCAAGTAGAACAGCCCGGCACTGGTACTAAGCCACTTTGAGCGTCATATGGACAGGGGGCGAAGTCGAAAAAAGGAGGGTTTTGTACCCATTGATATACACCATCTACAGGAGGGCAGCCATTAACAGGCGGTTCGGCTTGCCAACCTTCAGAGACGAGCGTAGGACAGGTACTCTCCATAATAATTGGAGCTTCGCCACAGCCTGCACTCGGCGTTATTTCTAGGGCGAAATTAGCAGGATCAGGAAAAACAATTGGAGGAGCAAACCCCAATTGAACATCTATGGGATTGCCTTCACAAGAGGCAGATATCAATGCTTCTACAGGATCACAAATTACTTGGTCTGTAGGTACATCTACACAAATTTGCATACCGCCTGCTGCACCATTTCCAACAACTACAGTTCCAGCTAAATCTACATCTACCACTACAGCATCTGTTAACTCGCCATCCAAAAAGTCCACGCATACTTGGAATGTAGGTTCAGATGCACAGATAGGTTGATAAATACCTACTGCCGAAGTAGGACAGGTTGAACAAGGTACGGCACAATCAATTGGGCCGATTGTAGCAGCTACTTCACCATTTACACAAGCAAGCGGGTCAACGCTGGCAGAGAAATCATAGGTTAAAGTGGCATCGGTATCTTCTATAACAGGACACTCATTAGAAACACCTGCGGTGCCGGTAGTTGTATCACAATCAGCACCATTAGCTTGTAGACTTGCAGAACCTTCAGCTCCATCACATTCGGGCGTAACTACAACAATGTCATAATTTGGATAAATGGTTACCGCAAGAGGTGGCAAATCGCCTAAAATAAAATTAATATTATTTCCCTCAATCGCAATGCCAGTATTGTAACCAACAAAGCCTGATTCACAAGCAGGATCATTTGTAGTAATAGAATTTAGGATTACAGATATATCAAAAGGCACACAAGGATCGCCCTCATTGGTAGGAGCAATTAGGCTAAAACATATCTGCGAGCCATTTTGTGAGACAGTAAACCCCGGATCAACAGGAGTTGCGGTATAATCTAGTTGTATAGCAGTTAAATCACATTCTGAACAGTCTGTATCTAAACAGAGCTCAACAGGAGAACCAGCACATACATTAGTAGGAAGAGCAGGTGGATTAAAAAGGTCAATAAGTACTGTGGGGCAGCCCGGATCGGCTTGTCCATAGCCTGTTTGTATTCCTAGAAAACAGCAAAATATTAGTAAAAATAGACTGTTTCTCCAAAGTAAATATTTTTCTTTCATTTTCTTTGTGGTAAAAGTTAGTGAATTAGTGTCAGTTAATAGTCTCATAAATAATTTTTTGCAAGTAAGTAATTAAGTTAGTTGTATGTATTTATTTGTATTATAAATGGGGGATAAAAAAATCCCATTATAGTTGGTTAACTATTTAGGAGAAACTGCATTTTTGTCCTAAGTATTATTTAAAAATTAATTTAATTAATGCTTGTTTTTAGGGTGAAATAATTTTTAAAAGAAAGAGAATACTATTTTTAAGTCATCCTATACTAAAAACAGCTTAGAATTGTATTTTTTATAGGCTTCGCCTATAAGTTTGGTTCGGCGCGAGCTGGAACCTCGCCCCTGTACTATATACAGGTGTGAGGCTTTGCCTCGCTCCGAAGCAAATTCGTAGCCTCTGGATACACTTATTAATAATAAATACAAAAATTAACAACTTTTTCTTTTGTCCTGTTTTGGGTATATACTGGTAAAGTGTAGGATTATTTTATGAAAAAAAATAATAAGTATATACAGAAAATGGAGAAATATTTACTTGCAAAGTAAGCAAAAAAAAATGAACTAAAATAAGTACAATTTTTAGACATTGTAAGATGTAAATGAGGAAGATAGTTGATAGGTGGTGAGAAATATTATGTGTAAAAGCTTGTGAAGTGCGACAGTAATATTAAATATTGATTTTTTTGAGAATGTGTTTTATAGGAAAAAACTCATTTTTATATGCTTAAAAAAAGAATAAAAAAAGGGAAATACAGTAATCAAACTGCATTTCCCTTTTGTGTGTATTATGGAAAACAAGTTATTGTAATATATTCAATAAGCTTGCCAAACTATGTTTTTGCACATTTTTTTTCTAAAAACAATAGCGATTTTCGGCGATTACCTTATCAGCAACTCTTCGGCGAGCGGCTATTGTATTAAAAGCAGGATATTTAGTAAAGCGTTTTAAGCCCAGCAACATCATTCTCAATTCATCGCCTTCACCAAAAGCACAAAGCGCGCGCTTCCCTTGACTATGCATACGCTCTAAAGAATCGTTAATGTACACTTTTGTCATATCTATATGATTGCTACAAGCTTCCGCACCCTTCTGACCAATCAATTTTTGTGTCCGCAACAAAGCAGATTCCGCTGTATACACTTCCAATAACATATTACTGATACACATTACAATCTCTTGCTCTGTATTTAATTTTTGCATCAACTTTTGTGCAGCAGCACCAGCTACCAATAAAGCAGCCTTTTTAGCATTTTTCAAGGCTTTTGTTTCCTCTGCCAAAGGCGCACTGTTGCCATTCCCACCAAAGTTAGGAATTGCCATTAATTCTTTTTGTATTTGCATGGCAGGAGTCATCAAGTCCAATTGCCCTTTCATAGCACGTTTGAATAACTCTTTCACCGCCAGCAAACGATTGATTTCATTGGTTCCCTCAAAAATTCGGTTGATGCGAGAATCGCGATAGGCTCTAGCCACAGGGTATTCCTCTGAATAGCCATTGCCACCATAGATTTGTACTGCCTCATCTACCACAAAATCCAAAACTTCCGAGCCAAACACCTTCAACATCGCACATTCAATGGCATACTCCTCAGCAGCAATTAGTTTAGCTTGTAAATCGTCAACACCTTCGGCTTTTAGGGCTTCTACTTTTTGGTGAATCAAGTTGGCACTGCGGTAGTTGGCAGCATCAAGAACATAAGCGCGGATAGCTTGTTCGGCTATTTTTTCTTTAATGGCACCAAAAGAAGCAATAGGCACACCAAATTGCACGCGCTCATTGGCATAATTTACCGCTAAATCAATGGCTTTTTTGGAGCCGCCACCAACCATCAAACTCAATTTATAACGGCCGATATTCAATACATTAAAAGCAATTTTATGGCCTTTGCCAATTTCGCCTAAAACATTTTCAACGGGCACTTTCACCCCTTCAAAAAATACTTGACGAGTAGAAGAACCTTTAATGCCCATTTTTTCCTCCTCCGCACCCATTCGGATGTTTTCAGAATTGGCATCTACCAAAAAAGCGGTGAATAATTTACCATCAATTTTGGCAAAAACAGTAAATAAATCGGCGAAACCAGAGTTGGTAATCCACATTTTTTGCCCTTCCAAAATATAGTGTTTGCCATCTTCGGTTAAGGTTGCTTTGGTACGTGCGCCGAGTGCATCCGAGCCAGAGCCGGGTTCGGTGAGACAGTAGGCGGCTTTGATTTCGCCCGTTGCCATGCCCGGCAAATATTTCTCTTTTTGCTCTTCGGTGCCAAAATACAAAATAGGAAGTGTACCAATACCGGTATGTGCAGCAATAGAAACACTAATCGAATGGCTAGTGCCTAAAACTTCGGATAAAATGGCTTCCGTATTTGTATCAATGCCCATGCCGCCGTATTGTTCAGGGATACTTGCCCCTAAAATACCTAGCTGCCCCGCTTCACTAAGGATTTGTACGGCAAGCCCTTCCTCCATTTTATCAATGCGAGCAATATGTGGGGTAACGTGTTTTTCAATGAACTGTTCGGTCATTTCGGCGAACATCATTTGCTCTTCGTTTAGGTCTTCACGCGTAAAAACATCTTTGGGGTCTGTTTCTTTGATTAGAAATTCCCCCCCTTTTAAAACCTTCATAGGTGTTTCTATTTCTGACATTTATTGTATTTATTTTAGATGTAAGATAGGAGACATGAGATTTGAGATAGTTAACTTGCTATGTAATGACTATAATCTCCAATGTCGTTTAATTTTATCCAAGTATTTAATTCATTTTTTTATGAACTAAAGTTAAGAATAACTTAGACAGCAAAAAGTTTGCAAATTTACGCAAAAAAAGTAATTTTCACTAACTGTAATGCTTGTATTTACTTAATTGATGGTTAATCTAAGGGATTTGAATACAGCGGCTTCACTTGCCATAAAAGGAAAAATTGCCTTGCTTGCATACAATAAATTAGTCAAAAATTCTTTTTCTGATCCAAACTATTGTTTATTTTTTTTAAAAGGGTACACAAATTAACCAAGTAGTTTTTTTGGGTGTTAATTTGCTTTGTTTAGGGGTAAATAGGTTTAAATATTACTGAATCTCTCGCCGAAAATATCGTCTGTAATCCCATGATTGCCTTCGGCGACTTACTTTTTGCAATCGCGAAAAAAGTAAGCAAAAACGCTTGTCAAAAATATCGTTCCCACGCTTCAGGCCTGCGCTTTGCTACCGATTTTTGACCTGCCTGCGCTTCCTTTTCGTAAAACAGATTCATGAATTTGCTCTACGAAAAAAAACGATGACTTTTGTGTACCCTTTTGAATTATTTTTTTATAAAAAAACAACATCAATGAAAAAGAACTACTTACTTCTCCTCTTTATCTGTGTCCTTTTTATCATTCCAAATAACACACAAGCACAAGTAGTAGACACTACACAAGTGTACAAACGCAAAAAAAACGCTCATGAAATGGAGGCATTTTTTAAAAAATTAGAAGAATATAGAAAAGAAAGGGAAAAAAAAGAAAAAGAAGATACAACTAAAATCCCAATGATTGTACCATTCAGAGCATCCCCTGAACAGTTGCGAAAGCTAGAAATTGACTCTAATTTAATATTAAAACGATTTATGACTTCTCCTGACGAAAAGGGGCTGCGTTTACCTCCTGACAAGCTCAAACAGTTACAAGAATACAATGCCCAACAAGATTCTCTTCAAAAAATTAAGGAGGAGATACAACAAGAAGCAAAAGAACAAAAAGTCTCCTCCTCAGAGCAACAGGATACTACCAAAAATCCGATGATTGAACGCATTACTGCAACAACACCTGAACAGTTGCGAAAACTAGGAGTGCCTCCCGATATAATCAAGGAGTTACAAGAATACAATGCCGCTATAAAGGATTCCCTTCAACAAGCTAAGGAGAGGATACAAAAAGAAGCAGAAAAAAAAGGCAAAAAAGAGGAAGAAAAAAAGTCTGATAGCCCCGATTGATGATAGTTATAAGTAGAGCAAACAGATTATAGAAAAACTTGCTGTTGCACCTCTTATCATTAGTTGCTTTAACTCCTCACAATCAACAGTAACCTAAGTAATTAACCAGCGTCTTAAAATTCGGAAAAAGAATTTTTTGAAAAAGAAAAAAGGAAAAATTGCTTTCCTTTTACACAATAAATTAGTCAAAAATTCTTTTTCTGATTCAAGCAAGCTATTGTTTATTTTTTGCTACTATGAGATCACTATAAATTGTTAATAATTTGTTCATTATCTCAAGTCTCAAGTCTTATATCTAACTTTCAAAAAGTAAACAATAGTCGTTATTTTTGTAAAAAAACAACATCAATGAAACAGAACTACCTACTACTCTTTTTCATATGCGTCCTTTTTGTTATTCCTAATGTTGTACAAGCACAGATTGGCACCGACCAACTGTATCAACGTAAAACAACAGGCGAAGAAGGTGCTTATGATATGGATGAGTTTTTTAGACAATTAGAAGATTATAGAAAAGACAAGGAAGAGGAAGAAGAAGGCATCCCAATTTCTCAGCAACGGGATACCACCAAAAATCCAATGATTGAACGTTTTATGGCATCGCCTGATGAGTTGTACAAACTGGGTGTGCCGCCCGACTTAATCAAACAGTTGGAGGAGTATAATGCAATGCAGGATACCATTCAAAAAATTAAGGAAGAAGTAGAAGATGAGCGAGAAGCTAAGAAAAAGGGTAAAAAGGACGATAAAGAAAAGCCAGATAGCTTACATCTTGATGACATCAACGACTATATCAAACGAACTAAGGAAGAGTTGGTGTTGCGCGCGCTATCACTGCCCGAACCCAATTTGTATGGGCATGAATTTTTTCGTCATAGTATGCTGAAAATCAAAGATTTGGGAGAAGAGCCACGCCCGCCTAAAAACTATAAACTAGGTATTGGCGATGAAATCAGTGTATTGATTTGGGGCATGACCGACTATCAGCGCGTATTTCGCATTGACGAGCAAGGAGCCATCAACCCACCTTTAATTGGTCGGATGGTTTTGCGCGGTATGGATTATGAAAAAGCGCAAAAAATTATCAAGAGCAAATACGCCAAAAATTTTGAAATTGAGGAGGAGTTTATTGAGGTTAATGTAACACATACCCGTATTGTTTCTGTGCATTTTGACGGGCAAGTGCTGAATCGCGGCTCCTATCGCTTCCCTGCGGTCACTTCGGTCATCAACGGTTTGGTTGCTACAGATGGCCCAAATCAAGATGGCTCTGTTAGAAATATTTATGTAATGCGTGAAGGGAAGGTTATTCACACTATTGATATTTATGAATATTTAAATAATCCTGAAAGTCAGGAAAGTATTTTTTTAGAGGAGCATGATCGGGTCATTATTCCCGACAAAGGAATGGTGGTCAATGTTTCTGGAGAAATCAAGCGAACTCACAATTATGAGCTTAAAGAGGGAGAAGGTTTAGAGGATTTAATACGTTTTGCAGGTGGTTTAAAGGCCTCTGCTTTTACTCGTACCATCAATATCAAACGTTACGTTCGCAACCGCTCTATGTTGTTGGATGTCAATCTGGATAGCCTGCGCCTCATTGGAGAAGACTACCCCCTTCAAGATGGCGACAGCGTTTTTGTTTATCGGGTTCCTGACGAGCCACATAATTATGTAGAGGTAATCGGTGCGGTGCGAGTGCCCGGCCAGTATGAGCTAAGGCGCGGTGATCGTATTTCCGATTTTTTAAACAAAACAGAAGGTTTATTAGATGATGCTGACCTTTCACGCGGTTTTGTCATTCGTTTAGATAATGATATGGCAAAAAATATCATTCCTTTTAAGCCGCTGGAAATTTTGCGAAACCCAAGTTCACCTGATAACATCACCTTGCAAAAATTTGATACCCTGCAAGTTTTGTCTAAAAGTGTTAAACGACAAGGCTTTTATGTGCGTATTGCAGGAGCGATCAACCAACCAGAACAGTACGAATTTGCAGAAGGGATGACCCTCCGCGATTTGTTGTATATGGCAGGTGGTTTGCGCCGAGAAGCAGCCAATAACCGAATCGAAATATCGCGCATTGCCAATTTTAGCGAACACCGAGCTTTAGAAGATAAAGACCAAGTTCGCGACCGCATTATTATGAAGCGGATAGATGTAAATACAGATTTAACCGTAAATCAAATCGCCGCAAACTACGAACTAAAACCCTATGACCATGTATTTGTGAGGGTTGCCGCCGACTTTCAGGAGCAAAGTACTGTTAATGTAAGTGGAGAAATTATCTATCCGGGGGAATATACCTTACTCAGTAAACAGGAACGTATTACCAGTCTGATTGAGCGTACAGGTGGATTTACGCCTTATGTATTTAAGCAGGGTGCGCGCCTTTATAGGGCTAGAGATAGTACGGGTTATGTATTGTTGGATTTGAGTAAAGCGTTCAAAAAACGAGATTCTAAATTTAATTATATTTTAGAACCCGGCGACTCGGTATTTATTCCTAAAGTGAAGGATTATGTCACTTTGAAGGGAGCTATCCGCAGCTTTGACATTGATACCATGAAGCAAATAGGGGTGCCTTACGAGCGTGGCAGACGAGCTAATTATTACATTAACTCATATGGTGCTGGTTTTGGAAGATATGCCAAACGAGGGCGCACTTTTGTACGGCAACCCAATGGAAAAATTCAAAAGGCTAAAGATTATTTTTTCTTTAGGCAATATCCCAAAGTGGAACAAGGCGGGATCGTTTTTGTGGATATTACAGATCGAAAACGAAAGGAAAGGCAAAGGCGAGCTCGCCGTCAAAGGAGAGACTGGAGCGAAGCTTTTGATAATGTAAGTGGCAAAATTGCTACCCTTTTGACCATTATACTACTTGCTAGACAAACTACGAATTAAATTTCTTGAGTTTGATAATTTTTGGAGTTTGGAAGGTTACAAAGTTACAAGGTTTTAAAGTTTTTATTTTTTTTAATGAATTTTAAATCCAATACTTTTTGTCTTGTTAGTCAAATTGACTTTTTCTAATAGGCTTATTTTATTTAATGTTCAAGGCATTGTTACAACTAAAACTGTTGTTGCACAAGCTAAGTACCTAGACAAAATGAATGTTACAATAGTAAAAGACTAAACTGCTTATTTCTAATACTTTAACACAAAATTGTGCACAACTAAATAGTGCTTGGCACTTATTTAAAAAGAAATCAACTATCAAAAAAGTGCCGAAATACGAATCACTAATCCACGAGTTGTTAAAATAGCTACAAACTGTTTGGTGGAAAAGTACAGTATTTGAAATATGCCATTTAAAAACATCTTATTGTATAAGTGGTTGTCTAGTAATAAAAAAGCCATTGAACTGTTAAATAAATATTAACAGTTCAATGGCTTTTTGCAATTGTTTAAAATCAACATATTAAGTGCTACACAATAATTAAACGGGATTCCTTGTTTGATTAAAATAATGAAAGTCAATACTTTAGAACAAAATTGTGCACAATTAATTAGTGCTTCGCACTTAAATAAGACAAGTTGACTGAAATCTGAAAAATGGAACAAATTTTATAGCTCAAATTCCGCGTCTCCTATCTCAAACTACAAAAAATCAACTTTTCCAGAATCTAAATTATAGTATGCTGGAAC
>JAHDHV010000589.1 GCA_020631155.1 Bacteroidota bacterium
AAAGCCATTTCATCTTGCACATATACGGCAACCTCATGAGCGTGTTTTTTACTTAAAGAATCGCTGTTAATTTCTGTATCGCCAACCACAGCATCAACGGTATAAGGGGTAAAAGTGTGATAGGTATAATTCGCTCCAAACTTAATGGTATGGTTGACATTTAAAAAATAATCAAAATCTAATTTACCATTCCAATCACGCACGCCTGACACCAAACGCGAATCAAATTCATTAAATTGTGATTCTACTTCAAAATTATAGGAGTTGTAAATGGCTGACAAATTCATAAATAACTTAGGGGTAAAAACATGATTCCATCGCAGGGTAGTGGTGGCATTTCCCCAGGGCATATGTATTTTCAAACCATCACTAGATTCGTAATCAAATACATCTCTACCAAAATAACCACTTAAATACACCCGATCTTTATCCGAAAATTGATAGTTAAACTTGGTATTTAAATCATAAAAAAAGTAGCCATTGCCATCTAAATCTTGAGCTTTCAAAAAAGGCTGTGCCAAAATATCGGCATAGGTACGGCGAGCAGCAATAAGGAAAGAACTCTTATTTTTCTGAATTGGCCCTTGAATCGTAAAACGGGATGAAATCAAGCCAATGCCGCCTTCTACTTCCACTTTTTGATTGTTGCCGTCCTTCATGCTAATGTCCAAAACAGAGGAGAGGCGACCGCCATATTCGGCAGGCATACTCCCTTTGTGCAGTACAGTACTTTTGATGGCATCCGAATTGAAAACGGAGAAAAAGCCGAATAGGTGACCAATGTTGTACACCACAGCCTCGTCTAAAAGTACCAAATTTTGATCAGGACCACCACCGCGTACATACAAACCAGCGTTCACCTCGCCAGAGGACAATACACCGGGCAGCAACTGCACACTGCGAATGACATCTACCTCACCCATTAGGGCGGGAATACTTTTGATTTGTTCGGTGCTCAATTCCACAACTCCCATATCGGTGCTTTCTACATTTTGATCCTTGCGTTTTGCAGTCACTTCCACAATAGCATCCAACATTACCCCATCAGGAGCTAAATTGAAATTGACAACCGTATCTTTAGATAAATCCAATTGCCATTCCTGCGTTTGATAACCAATAAAAGAGGATTCAATGGTGTGTTCACCTTTGGGCAAAGTGAGGGAATAGTAGCCGTACTCATTAGTAGATGTTCCCCATGATTTTTGCTGTTGGTCGTAGACATAAGCACCAATCAAGGTTTCACCACTTTGCACATCTTTGACATAGCCACTAAGGGTAATGTCAGTAGTGTTGGTGTTGGGATTGGAATTATTGTTTTGGGCAAAAAGAAGGGTAGATGAATGAAGAATTAATAAAAATAAAAAATAATTGAGTGGGGATAGTAGTTTGTGTCGCATGTGTGTTTAAGTCGTAGCAAGGAGGAAAAATTGTGGGTTGGATTTTTTTTACGGAAATGAGGAAATAATTTAGCTGTCTACTCCTTTAGTTTATTTGAGAAAATATGATTTTTATAAATTATTGGCTATTTTTTTATAAAAATAAAAAATGTAAAAACTTGCCAACCCACAATCATTAAGTGTTTTGAATAGGATTGAAAAAGTAGATAAAATAGTATAAATGTTTTGCGAGAGTAAACTCACGTCACACAATCTACTATTTCCAATCTATATCAAATAACAGCCAAATCAAACAGCCGCACTACCATTTAAAGCAGTACCATTAGTATGGAACGACTGTCCATCAAAAGAGTTCGCCACAATTTTGAAAATTTCATAGGCTGCTTCGGCCATTTTATTACCAAAAGTATCTAGCAAAGGATTAATTTCTGTAATCTCAAAATATTTAACTTTTTCCATCTTTTCAAGCAAAGTACTAAACAAAGCCTTTGTTTGAGGCAGCGACAAGCCATTAGGTACAGGCGTTCCCGTTCCATTAGATACCTTATCACAATCCATGCTGTCCACGTCAAAAGAAACGTATACCTCATCACAATCCGCAAAGTAGCGATTTAGAGCTTGCACGCGCTCCTCAATTTGCTCTTGCGTTTTGAGTTCATTCACCCCAATTCTAGGAATTTTCAGCTCCTTTGCTAGTTCATCCTCTTGCGGTTCATAATCGCGAAGTGCGATATAAGCAACCTTTGGCGTTGGTGAATTGCCGACACTATCTTTAAGTTCCTGCCAAATGCGTTTTGTAGTTGAAGATGGGACATTGATTTGCCGTTCTTTATTGTCTAAGCCGAGTATCAAACCCAAAGGCATACCGTGAATATTGCCAGACGGCGTAGTGTAGGGCGAGTGCAAATCGGCATGAGCATCTACCCAAAGCAAACCCAACTTACGTTCGGGATGTGCCTGTCGGATACCTGCTACAACTGCTGCGGCATTAGAGTGATCGCCAGATAGCGCAATGATGCGTTTGCCTGTCTTGATTTCTTTAGCTACTGTTGTTGCAATTCGCTGAAAAACCGTTTGATAATATTGAATATAATTGGCGTAAGGAGTACTACTTTTGTAGTAAAGCTCATCATTAACAGTTTCTACTTCTAGGATTTTTTTACCAGTAAAAATGTTTTCTTTTCTTTGATAAGCTACATTATTAAGGGCTGCTATTCCTAAACTAGAGCCGCGTGTGCCTGCTCCTATTTCGGAATTAACTTTAATGATTACTGATTGCATATATAATTACTGTTTGTTAGTATGTAATACGTTTTAGAATTTAATTAGTTGTGTTTTTTTTGTAATCAATTGCTGGTTGAGAATATGGTATGTTTCAAATGCCATGCTTTTCAACTTTAACAGCTCGTGGATTCGTGATTCGTGATTCGTTTTTTTGGGCTTTTTAGTTTCTTTTTTTATAGGCTATGCCTATAAAAAATTACGATTCTAAACTGTTTTTGGTATAAATAGCCAAAAGTCTAAATAGCTAAATAGTAATTTTAGAAACAAAGTTTTAGGAAGATAATGAAACATACCTAAGTAGGAGAAATTCTAGAATTACTTTAAGTTTAAAATAATTTTCAAAAGGGTACACAAATTAAAGAAGTAGTTTTTTTTGAGTGTTAACTTGCT
>JAHDHV010000590.1 GCA_020631155.1 Bacteroidota bacterium
TCATCCAATCTGCTCTACGAAAAAAACGATGACTTTTGTGTACCCTTTTGAATTCTAACTCTATTTTTTTTCAGTAAGTTCACTATATGCCTAGAAAATTGCTCTAACTAGGTGTTTTTTTGAAATTGGAATAGTCAAGATAAAATAAAACTACACAATAAGACGCATAAACCCAAAAATGAGCTACTATTTTTGAAAAAAAAGGAAAGCTATCAAAAAAAAAAATAGAAACAACTTAGCATTTTGTGTAATTCTCCTGTCTTTTTTCAATGGCTTAAATGATTGGTTTTTTTTATTTGGAAATAATTTTTGTAAATATGAGTTTATTTTTATGGTAGTAAAAAGGCTATTGCTATTTGATTGTTAACAAAAAATGCATGTTAAAATATTTCTCATTAAATTAAATGTGTATTTGTTGTGTAGCAATTTATTAAGAACAATCATCATATTTAATGCTGAAAAGTGAACATCTGAAAAAAACTTTGTAGATTTGGATAGATTATTGTGCTGTACAATGACTACTTAGTTGTCATGAAATGCAAGATTTATGATAAGCAATTCACGATTGTTGATCTACAACAAGTCTAGCCTTTCTTTAACTTTGTGCAACTAATTTTATTAACAACTACTACTATCTAGGTAGGTTCGACTGTGTGCAAGCAGATACAAAATATTCAACCACAAATGGCAAAAGAACATAGCATCAAAAGCAAGCCTATGAGGATAATTATTATTACTTTAATTTTAATAATGGGGAGTGTATTAGGTGATACAGCTATTGCCTTAGCTTGTAATCATCAGTATTCTAATAATATATGTGAGCAATTAGAAAATATATATGGTTTAGGGCAGTTGTCAGAAAATAATGAGTATTGCAATAATGATGCTGCTACTGTTCAGCAGTGTGCTACGCCAGTTGTGATGCAGGCGCGCGCTAATTGGGATTTATTAAATGAGGATACTCGCCAGTTTTTGAGTCAAGCAGCTAAACGCCCTTCAGAAAAGGTGCTGGAAAAATCGCAGGTGAGTAAACATTTTAAAATTCACTATTCTATGCGTGCGCCACACCGTCCTGTTTCGCCAAAAGCTTCTGAAAAAGAAGTGCAACTGTGGTTAGAGACCTTAAAATATTATTTGGAAATTGCCTATTACAAATTTGTACATGAGCGCGGTTATCGCCCACCTATGCCTGATGGTAATCGTGGTGGAGGCAATAATTTATTTGATATTTATGTATTGAGTTTGGGTATTGGTGTAAGTGGCGTTACGCACTCTGATGGACCTGCTTATCAAAATTCAGATAAGGCGATAACCTATATGTTTGTGGCTAACAATCTGCCTCGTAGAGATGCTTTTGGCGGTAATCCCATCAAAGCAACAGCAGCTCATGAATTGTTTCATATGATTCAAAATAGTTACTATGGTTCTGCTTTGGCTTCTTTGTCGGGAAATGTAGTAAATACAGCAAAGTCTACCTCCTTGCGTGAAGGAACGGCGGTATGGGCGGAAACGGTCACCTATTTGCCGCCTCATAAAGAGGAGGAAAATAGGAGTTATTTGGCTTATCTACCGATGGAGTCCACAATTTTTAGCGAACCTTATAAACATTTGCTCATCAATGAGGAGGCAGATGTGTCTATTTATGCTTATTCTACGGTTTTTTTCTGGAAATATTTGGCAGAACAATATGGAGAAGAAATTATAAAAAAAATATGGGAAGGGAATACTGAAAATCTACGAACTATAACCACTATCCAAAAAGAATTGGCTGTATTGAATGATTTATTGCGGCGAGAAGGTGGTTTAGAAAAGGTATTGGGTGATTTTTTGGTTACTTCTGCACTGATGAAGAATAATGATAATTATGAATATGTGAAAGCGAATTATCCAAAATATGCCTTAAAAGAAGGACGTTTATATGCCAGTTTTTTGCCTAGAAAATCGCCTGTAACAGTACTTAAAAAACCTGCTCATTATAGAAATCAAGCTTGGCATTCGCCGAATACTGCGGAAAAAGTATTTTGGAATTTGCGTTCTGTGGGTGGTGTTGCTTATCATGCCATTGAACGGGGAAAGGCTTGTCGTTACAAATTAATGGTGCAGCCCGCAAGAGCTACCTATAACTTAATAGGAACAGATTTATACGGGGTGTTGCTTAAAGAAAATACGCGAACAGGGGCGGTTGCTGTACAGCGCGCAGCCTTCAATGTAACTGCCAACAGCACAACGATTGTGGATAATGATCCTAATTTTGACAAGCTCACCTTAGCCGTTTTTCGTCTAACTGATCCGAGTTATGCCAAAAGTGTGGGTACTTCTACCATTCGCTATGAAATTCGTTTGGAGCCAATAGAGATTTGTAATAATGGCATGGCCAAAAGGGTAGGAGCAGGGTTTTGAAAAATAATTGCGAATTAGGGAATTACTCGTTCCGAATTTTTTATTTGTGGAATTGTTTTGAAATTATTTGATAATTAATGGCTTAAACTGTTTTTCTAATTCCTAATCCCTAACAAAAAAAACAAATATCTAATCACTGATTTCTAAAATCTAATTTCTAATTGCCAAAATAAAATTTCTAAAAAAGGTTAGCTTTTTTGCGAAAAAGTTTTTACCTTTGATATTGCTCACGTAAACGCTTTTACCGCTTGTGGAACCTAACAGTATTTATATTGGGGACAAGCTTAGAATCTTTAGAGCGGGCCTCAGCCTCGAAACCGTTAATTGATTACCAATTTTCCGCGTCGAGGTCTCTTCTGCTAACTTACCGGGAAGAGCAAGGGGATTATCGACCTTTTCTAGCATCTCCATTCATGTTTTTTTGGTCGAGGCTTCCAAGTAAGCCTGTGGAAGTGTTTGTGTGAGCTTTTTTTATGCCTAAAACTGATTGGAAGGTTTTTTTAATTGTGCACAATTTTGTTCTAAAGCATTGACCTTCTAAACAAAGAGTGCCATTTAATTATTGTATAGTACTTATAAAAAAGAAAAAGACATAAAATTTTGCATCTTATGTCTTATATCTTATATCTTATATCTTATATCTTATATCTTATATCTTA
>JAHDHV010000591.1 GCA_020631155.1 Bacteroidota bacterium
GTGGTTTGAAAATGCTCATTGACAAGTATTTTGCCTTTTTTGTCTAATTCCAAATCGGTGATTTGTCCTAAAAATGTGGTTTGCTTGCTTTGTCCTGTTGCCAAAATAACCATATCACAAGCCTCCACAAATTCACTGCCTTCTACAGTTTTCAGCCGACCATCAATGGTGGCAGTTCGAGCGAATTGTACGCCTGTCACCTTATCTGTGCCGACAATTGCCTTTGGTGTGACATTAAACCAGCCTTTTACGCCTACTTTTTTGGCTAATTCATACTCAAAAGCGTAAGCACCCATCGCTGATTTATCGCGGCGGTAAGCCAATATAACCGTATCAGCACCCATCCGCGCCGATTCCGATGCTGCGTCCATTGCGGTATTACCTCCGCCTAATATAATGACTTTTTTACCCACCATTGTTTCGTGCTGTTTCATCCTCAACTCCTCAATAAATTCGACAGCACCATAACAATTTTCCATTTCCTCCACATTTAGCCCTATATTTCGGGTTTCCCCTAAGCCAATACCAATAAAAACAGCGTCATAAGTTTGTTCTAATGCGGCTATATCTTCTTTTGTTGCTATTTTTTTATTGTATAAAATATTGAAATTGAACTGCTTTTGCAAATAATCCATTTCCAATAAAACTTCTTCATTTGTAATTTTGTAAGGTGCAACACCATAAATAGTTAGTCCAGAAGGATGTGCTTTGGCTTCATAAATATCTACTTGATAGCCGTGCATCCGTAGTTCGCAAGCGCAAGAAATACCTGCTGGGCCTCCGCCAATAACCGCTACCTTTCTGCCATTATCCGTAGGGGGAGCGAACAATAAGCTGTTTTGTTCAATAGCTTTTTGGGTAGCAAAATTTTGTAAACGCCCAATGTCAATAGGCTTTACATCCTGATGATTATATACACATGCGCCTTCGCACAATACTTCTGTAGGGCAAACTTTGCCACAGGCTGCGCCAAAATAATTGGAGTTGTAGATGGTTTGCGCCGCGCCAATGGCATTATCTGTGTTGATTTGGCGAATGAATAGCGGAATGTCTATGCCCGTTGGACAGGCTTTGATACAGGGAGCATCGTGGCAAAAAAGACAGCGCGAACTCTCGTAATACGCTTCTGTATCGTTCATTAGGGGGTATTCTTGGGCAAAGTTTTGGTTAAATTCTGCGGTACTATTTGGTCGTTTAAATTCGGACATCTATGAAATTTAAAATATTTTACTTTGATTGAATTTGATTATGAAGGTACAAGTTAAACAAATTTGTGTATACAGCAAAGTTTTTGCTTGATGCAAAACAAAGCTTGCTTTTTATCTTTATAAAATGCTGTTTATCAGTTAGTTGAGTATTTTTTTTATTAAAAATCACTTTTTAATTACTTTTGGAGTTAAAGCATTGATTTTCAGCCTTTTAAAAATTTTATTTTTATTTATTCAGCATTAGTTGAATTTTACTCCTAAAGCCATTTATTAGTTTTTTAACATAATGTTAATTATTGGCTTTCAGTTATTTATAAAAATTCAAGTTGGTGCCATGTTTTTTATCCTTGATTTTCATTAGATTATAAAATTAAATAAATTTAATTAGTTTGGAAGTTGCGATTTAATGTTATTGTCTTTGATAATGACAATTTAAGTTAAGTAAAAAAACGTTTTTTTGAATTTAAAAAAACATTAATATTGTTAATTATTTTAATGAAAAAGCATTTTAAAATTTAACAGCTAAAATCGTTGTCATTTATTTAGTGTTTTTGCAATCCCTATCTCAATTACATTTAAAAATATAATATTGTTTTTTTTCAAAAAAATCTTTTAAAAATTCCTAAAGTTTATTTCATTTCATAAAAGCTCATTTTTTACACACATTTAAAATTACTTAAATTCACAAAAAAAATCAACTAAAATCGCTACTCCTTTTTCCCATAATTAACATTATGTTAAATAGAAATGTAGTAAAAACAAATCATCGCTCCTTTTTGCCTGAATAAGCACAAAATTAACGAGAATAATACCTTCTAATGTCTCCACTCCAATTTTACCCGTAGTTTTTAGCAAAAAATATCCCTTCCTCTCATTTTGCACAAAACTTTGGAAAAAGAAAAGCTCCAAAACATTTCTTAGTTTTGGAAAATTTTTAACAAAAAAACAATTATGTTAACATTAAAAATTGCGGAGGAAAACGATTTTAGAAAAATCGCTCAATTAATTAGCTCGTTAAATCACAAAACCGAAGAACGTTGTTTGCACTGTGGAGTCAACGAACAAGAAGTATTTGTGGAAATGATGGATCATCACTCCCGTTTAGAATTGCGATTTGTGGTAGCATATGTAGATGAGAAATTGATTGCCGCATTGGGCTGTGACTGTGATGCTAATTTTGAAAGGATTTGGTTTTGGGGGCCGTTTATTCAGAGGGAATTTGGCGAGTCATGGGAAGATATTGCTAGTCAATTATATAATTTTTTCTTTCAAAAAACGCCTAATATCAAGCAGTTATACGCTTACAAACACCTTAACAACCAACGTGCAAGGACATTTTTCCAAAAAAAGGGATTTAAAGAAGCCCCTAACGAAATTTATGAGTACTCCGCAGCCGCTAAAGGGACATACTCCCCTACTCCATTGTCAAATTTACAGACCATCCGTTACAAAGAAACTTACTTCGATGATTTAAATTTCCTACACAATACATTTTTTCCTGAGACCTATTACAGTACTAAAGAATTGATTGAATTAGATTCAAAAAACAACAGAATTTACTTAGTAATTACTCCTGATAATCAGGCAGTTGCTTATGTTGTGGCAACAAAACGAGTCACAAATGACGGATATATTCATTTTTTGGGAGTGTCAGAAATACATCGAAGGAAAGGCATTGGAAAACACCTTTTATTGACCGCTTTACATTGGCTTTTTGAGGAGGAAAATATGCCCGAAGTTAAATTAACGGTCTCCTCCGCAAATAATGCCAGAAAACTCTATGAATCTGTTGGTTTTTCCTTGCTTCATGCAGGAATTGGGAGTAAGTTGGTTTT
>JAHDHV010000592.1 GCA_020631155.1 Bacteroidota bacterium
AAAAAGCTAAAAAGCTAAAAAGCTAAAAAGCTAAAAAGCTAAAAAGCCAAAAAGCTAAATATCTAAAAAGCTAAAAAGCCAAAAAGCTAAAAAGTCAAAAAGCTACTCTACCACTATTTCCAAACCATCATAGGCTAGTTGAATATTGGCAGGAAGCAGTGCATTAGCTTTGGCATGTGGTCCCATTCGGTGACTGATATGGGTAAAATAGGCTTGTTTGATTTGCAGTTCTTGGACTAGGGCGGTTGCTTGTTCTATATTGAAATGCGACCAATGCTCGTCATATTGTAAGGCATTGATAACCAACACTTTTGTTCCTTTTATTTTTTCTTTTTCCTTATCAGAGATAAATTTAGCATCAGTAATATAGGTGAAATCGCTGCCGTTTTCATGAATAAAGCGAAAGCCCAATACAGGCAATTCTCCATGTATTACTTCAATCGGGATAATTTGTGTTTTGTGTATGGTAAACGCTTGTAAATCAATAGTATGAAAGTCAAATTTAGGTGCGCCTGGGTATTCTTCGGCTGCAAAAACATAGAAAAACATTTTTCTGAGGGCTTCCTGTACTCGTTGATGGGCATAAATGGGAATATCTTGTTCTTGCCAAATTTTATAGGGGCGAATATCGTCTAAACCTGCGATGTGGTCGCGGTGTTCGTGAGTGAGTAAAATCGCTGATAGGCGTTGCACATTGGCGCGCAGCATCTGCTCTCTGAAATCGGGGCCGCTGTCTATCACGATGTTTTGCCCATCTATTTGCAGCAATACCGACACCCGCAAGCGTTTATCACGGCTATCTGTTGATTGACAAGCCTCACAAGGGCAGCCAATCACAGGCACCCCTACAGATGTTCCAGTACCTAAAAACGTAACTTTAATTCCCTGTTTCATCGTTTTTTGTGGCTTGTACTTTCTCTATTTCTTTTTGCAATTTTTCATACCATTTTTTAGAGGCATCAGACAGTGCATCTAATTGAATATCAATTCGTTGAATAATTTCAATCAAGGCATTAATTTGCGCTTCTATAGAGTGATATTTGTTAATAACTATCACTTTTTTAGTTTCTAAAATACAATATCCTGTGTTAAAATTTCCTTTGCCAGACCGCAGTTGATAGCCTGCCTCTTTAATGAGTGTTTCTATCTTTTTAAAGGTATGTGGTGTATATTTTAACATGAAGTTAATTGCGAATTACGAAAAAATTACTTTTTTTTTTAAAAAAATCCAAACATCTAAACATCTAAATATCTATCCTGAAACAACTTACTAATATATTTTCCAATAATATCAAATTCAATATTGACAATTGTTCCTATTTGATATTGATGGAAAATAGTGTGTTCATAGGTATAGGGAATAATAGCTACAGAAAAGGTGTTTTTTTCCGCTTCTACTAAGGTTAGGCTTGTACCATCAATACAAATCGAACCTTTATTGACCAATACATTACTGCCATCATTTTCATATTGAAATCGATAGTACCAACTTCCTTTAGCTTCTTCAATGGCAATACAGTGTGCTGTTTGGTCTACATGACCTTGTACAAAGTGCCCATCAAGGCGGCTACTTGGCAGCAGACAACGCTCCAAATTAACCTTACTGCCTTCCTTCAACTGCCCTAAACTGGTTTTGAGTAGGGTTTCTTTGATGGCAGTAACAGTATGTTGATCTGAGTCCTGAGCAACAACAGTTAGACAAACACCATTATGGGCAATGCTTTGGTCTATTTTTAGCTCTTGGGAAATACTAGATTCAATACTTAGATGTAGATTGCTTTGTTCCCATTCCAGTTGTTTTACTGTACCAAGTGTTTCAATAATTCCTGTAAACATTTGATGGATATGTATTTTTTAAAAGCAAAGGAATGTACAAAGATAATTGATTGATGGTAAAATGGAAGAAATTTGTTGGAAAGATGAATAAAAAAGGCAAAAAAATAGGTGGAGTATTATTCTACTCCACCTGTTTAACTACTAATTACTGAATATGTTTTTGTGCTCTAACGAGCCTAATGATACTGTATTTGCAATATAAGCTATTTCATACTATAAAGCAAATTGATTATTTCTATAAGACCATCAATAAAATTGATATTATAGCGATGGCTCGTTCATAAAAATATAAAGGTTGTTTTAGTAATCCTACAATAGACTTGTTCAACTTATTATTGTAGGATTACTTTATCAAATCTTATGTATAGTTTACTTCGTAGTAACCACTAAATCAGTACGGCGATTTTTGGCTCTGCCTGCTTCGGTATTATTATCTCCAACTGGCTTTTTAGAACCATAGCCTTTGCTTGCTAAACGCTTGGCAGCAATTCCTTTTTTAGTTAAAAAGTCCTTCACTGCTTTAGCTCGCGCTTCCGATAATTTGTTATTCAAATCTGCTTTACCTCTGCTATCTGTATGGCCTTCCAAGCGAATTTTCACATTTGGATAACTTTTTAAAACCTTTGCCACATTATTTAATTGACTGTTAGATTTACTGGTCAACTTAGAAGAGTTAGTTTCAAATTTTACATTATTTAAGGTAAATGCTTCGTTGGTCTTGCCTTTTCCACTGCTCAAGAAATCCGCTAATTTTGCCTCGGCAGTACCTTTTGATAATTTTAAAGCACTTGCATTAGGTTTCTTAGCACTATCAGCCTCTTTTTTAGCAGCAGGTTTACTCTCTTTAGCCGCATCCTCTTTTTTAGTAGCAACACTTTCATCTTCTTTATTGGCTTCTTTAGGTTTGGTAGCAGCATCTGCGGCATCTTTAGCAGTTTCAGCCGTTTTTTCCGCAGCACCTTTTACGGCATCACCAGTTGCTTTTGCAGCATCTTTAGCACCTTCGGCAACATCTCCAGCTACCTCAGCCGTTTTTTCCGCAGCACCTTTTACGGCATCACCAGTTGCTTTTGCAGCATCTTTAGCACCTTCGGCAACATCTCCAGCTACCTCAGCCGTTTTTTCCGCAGCACCTTTTACCGCTTCACCAGTTGCTTTTGCAGCATCTTTAGCACCTTCGGCAACATCTCCAGCTACCT
>JAHDHV010000593.1 GCA_020631155.1 Bacteroidota bacterium
TCGTAATTCGTAATTCGTAATTCGTAATTCGTAATTCGTAATTCGTAATTCGTACTCCCCACACCATCCTAACTATCAATATGTTATTTCAACAATTATTCAACAAACCAAAACCCATTATTGGCGTTATTCATCTAAAAGCATTGATAGGCGCGCCTTTATATCGCGGCAATTTGGCGGAGGTTTATCAAAAAGCACTACACGAAACCGCTATTTTAAGTCGTTATGTAGATGGATTAATTATAGAAAACTTTGGCGATGCGCCTTTTTTTCCCGATACTGTACCGCCTGAAACGGTGGCGATGATGTCGGCTGTTGGGCGAGAAATTCGACAACAGACAGACCTGCCGATAGGTATTAATGTATTGAGAAATGACGCATTGGCAGCAATGGCTATCGCAACCGCTATACAAGCGCAATTTATCCGTGTGAATGTTCATACAAGTGCAGTGGTGGCAGATCAGGGGATTATTGAGGGCAAGGCTTATGCAACTTTACGGTTAAAACAGCAGTTACAATCAAATGTATTGATATTGGCAGATGTTGGGGTGAAACATGCTGCTTCGCTTACGCCTCGTAGCCTTGCTTTAGAAGCAGAAGACCTCGCCGAGCGCGCATTGGTAGACGGTTTGATTGTTTCGGGAACACGCACAGGCGAGCCAACGCAAGTCACTGATTTACAAATGGTTCAGCAAGAAGTGAAATGCCCTGTATTAATTGGAAGTGGTGTTACGCCCACCAATATTATGGATTTGCAATCAGCAGATGGTTTTATTGTGGGAAGTTATTTTAAAAAAGATGGTAAAGCACAAAATACAGTCGAAGAAAAGCGAGTCGTTGATTTTATGGAAGCGAGTTATGTGGGATTGTAGAGAAAATTCATGATTTTTTTTTACATTGAATTGTCTCTTTTTTCCCCCCTCAAACTCTGATTTAAGCTTGTGCATTATCTAATTAATTAAAAATTCATTATTTTTGAGCTCTAAAAAAATGTTTTTCTTTGAAAAAAAGGTAGATTATTTTTTTAGAAGAATATAAACACAACAGTAATAACAGCTAAAATATATGAGTACGCTTAAAGAAAGGTTTGCGGCAAAAGCACTGCCCCTAGCAAAAGAATTTAAATCCTTTGTCAGAGAACATGGCACTAAGGTAGTAGGTAATGTTACCCTTGCTCAATTGGCAGGCGGTATTCGTGGTGTGAAAAGTTTAATTACGGAAACTTCCCAGCTAGACGCAATGGAAGGCATTCGTTTTAGAGGCTATTCGATTCCCGAATTAAAAAAACTGCTACCTACAGCAGAAGGTGGAACAGAACCACTACCAGAAGGCATTTTTTACTTGATGTTGATAGGGGAATTGCCCACACAAGAGGATGTAGCAATGGTGTCAGAGGAGTGGCGCAAACGCAGTGAAGTTCCGCAACATGTGTTTGATATGTTGGAAACTTTACCTAAAGAAGCGCATCCAATGACACAATTTAGTACCGCTATTTTAGCGATGCAAACGGATTCTGTTTTTGCCAAAGCCTACGAAAAAGGCATGAACAAACGTGATTATTGGGACCCAATGTTTGAGGATGTAATGAATTTGATTGCCAAATTACCGAGAATTGCAGCTTATATTTACCGCCGCAGTTTTCACAATGGCGAGCACATTGCACCAGACCCGAGCCTTGATTGGGCAGCGAATTTCGCGCATATGATGGGGGTAAAAGACCCTGAATTTAAAAGCCTCATGCGTTTATATCTGACCATTCATGCAGACCACGAAGGCGGGAATGCATCAGCGCACGCTACGCATCTAGTTGGTTCTACGCTTAGTGATGCTTATTACGCGCTATCTGGTGGTATCAATGCATTGGCAGGTCCTTTACATGGACTAGCAAATCAAGAGGTGATTCGTTGGGTATTGAATATGCGAAAAGAAATTGGGGCAGACCGTCCAAGTTTGGAGCAAATCGAAGCCTATATTCGCCAGACGTTGGCAGATGGCAAGGTAGTACCCGGCTATGGTCATCCTGTTTTGCGAATCCCTGATCCGCGTTTTACGGTGCAAATGGAGTTTGCCAAAGCGCATTTCCCTGATGATGAAATTGCGAATGTTGTTTGGGATATTTACGAAGTAGCTCCAAAAGTATTGGGCGAAAAAATCAAAATCAAAAGCCCTTATCCAAATGTAGATGCACACTCAGGCGCAACTTTGATGCATTATGGCGTAACAGAATACAATTTCTACACCGTTCTCTTTGGCACATCAAGAGCTTTGGGTGTATTGGCGACTCTTTGTTGGGACCGTGCATTGGGTTTTGCGATTGAGCGTCCTAAATCGGTAACTATTGAGTGGATAAAAGAATTTGTGGCAAAATATGAAGAAGCAACGGTTTAGTAATTAGACATGAGATGTAATTTACTTATTTTTAATGATTTATGTCAATAATTTTATTTTTATAGAAAAAAAAAGCTCACTTATTTTACAAAGTGAGCTTTTTTTATTTAGTGCCTGGACGAAAACCCCAAACTATCTGATTATCAGTTAGTTATATGAGTTTTTGTCATCGAATTATTTTTCGTATACCTTGTTTGGCATTTTACTTTTGCTTGTTAATGGGCAATATGCAGAGTGAGTTTCAGCATGGAAAAATTATTCCCTAAATATTCGCCATTGTTCGCAATACAAAATCAGCCTAAAGCCCTTTAAATAAAGGGTTTATAACATTTTCGTTCAGGCACTATTTATAGAGTTGAGGAAGATATTTAGGTTTAGTAATTCTACAATAATAAGTTGAACTAGTTGTCTTTGTTATTTTGCCTTGTATTTCGTTGAAAAGCCTCGCTTTAGCTCCACTATGCCTATGTTTTTCGCCTTGCACAAAACAAAATTACTTTGGCTTTATGGTTCAACTTAATTATTTTCGCATCACTTAGTGATTCGTAGTTTTGTTTTGTAGATTCATTATCATGACTGATCGCTAATTTCTAACAGCTAAATATCTTAGAGTTTGGAAAGTTGCAAAGTT
>JAHDHV010000077.1 GCA_020631155.1 Bacteroidota bacterium
AATGGAATTTTCACTGTCCCTTCTTTATCAATAAATCCCCATTTACTATCTTTTTCAACGGTAACTAAACCTTCACTAAAAAAAGAAAGACATGGTAAAGCATAATTACTATTATCAATTTTGTCGTAAATCAATGGAATTTTTATTTTACCTTGTTTATCAATAAAACCATACTTTCCCGATTGATTGACAGCTGCTAATCCCTCACGAAAAGCAACGCTACAATCATAAATCAATGGAATTTGCACTTCCCCTTGTGGATTGATAAATCCCCATTTACCAGATTTTTCGACAGCCGCTAATCCTTCGCTAAAAGACCAAACACGATCATAAATACATGGACTTTGTACTTCTCCTTGTTTATTGACGAATCCCCATTTACCAGATTTTTTAACAGCCGCTAATCCTTCGTTAAAAGGCCCTGCCATATCATAAATAAATGAAATTTGTGCTTTCCCTTGTGTATTAATAAATCCCCATTTACCAGATTTTTCAACAGCCACTAATCCTTCACTAAAACACTCTACACCAATATTATTATAAATTAATTTAATTTTTATTTCTCCTTCTATATTGATAAAACCATATTTTTCACCTTTCTCAACATAAACTAATCCATCTTTAATCTCATAACCCATATGATCATACTGATGTCCAAATTTTTCACGAAGTTGTTCTATGGTTACTATTGGCTTACACCCTGCATTGTCAAAGCCTTTTTTTACGGCGGCTAGTCTTTTATATCGGGCGGGGTGTGTGCGAGTATCTTCTTTGCTTACATCAGGATGGTAGAGAGCTGCTTGTGCTTGCTCTAGGGTAGCTCCTAGTTGGCAGAGGGTTGCGCCCAAAAAGCGGTCGGCTTCTAGTTCATATTCCCGTCTTTCTGCGGAGGTGCTTTCTATTTTTAGGTGCCCTTTTACTAAATGCCCTATCTCATGCGCCATTAAACCGATGATCGCCCAATTGACCTTCTTTTTAGGTATCTTCCCAAGCTTAAAACTCAAACCTCGTACTTCATTCACAAAGTTTTTATTGTACAAAATAATCTGTTCTCTCTTTCGCAAATGTGCTTGGCAGTTGTCTACATTTGGGCAGCTTTGAGCAGTGATGGGGTCTATATTTTTGAAAACATTGATTTCTTTCAAGATGTCGTCTACAATGGCTTGTATTTCCGCATCAGAAGTAGTAGCAGCATAGTAGTTGCATAGTTCTGTCGCAGCTTTTTTGCCATAAAAACCCGATACTTGGGCGTATAGTTGATTGGGGGCTATATATATTAGAAGTTGGAGAAGGGTTAGTAGTGAAAAAAAATGTTTCATAGTTAGTTGATTTTATATAGTTTTAGATAGAGACGCGATTAATCGCGTCTGTATGGATTGGTATATTTTGAATTGGTGTAGAAGTACAAAATCCTGTCACTCTACACCAATTCAACAATTTGCTAAGGAGCTATGTAAAATTAAATGACACTTGAAAATAAATCAGTTATCTCCAATCTTATGTCTCCTATCTTACGTCTAAGTCGGTATCAGCCTTCAAAGCCGATTTTGTTGTGTGCGCCATCGCAGAAGGGTTTGTTTTGGGAGGCTCCGCAACGGCAGAGGGCTACTTTTTCCTTTTTTTCGAGTTGGTTGCCTTCGTTGTCGGTGATGGCAAAATCACCTGTAATGAGGATCGGACCGTTGGCCAACATTTTAATGTCTACGACTTTGGTGGGTTGTTCACTTGTTGAGACGCAAGATTTTGCGTCTTTACCTTCTTCGTTTAAAAAATAGGATAATGCACCTGATGGACAGGTTTCTACGGTGGCTATAATATCGGCGGTAGGTGCGCCTGTGGCATCTATCCACGGGCGTTGCTTGGGGCGAAATACGCTGCTCAGTCCTTTGGCGCAGTTGGCAGCATGGGAACATAGATGTGGCTGCCATACGATGGTTACTTCGCCGTTGCTGTATTCTTTTCTGGTCTTTTTTTCGCTCATGTTTTGGAAATTAGAGGTTAGGAATTAGTGATTCGTGGATTCGTGGATTCGTGGATTCGTGGATTCGTGGATTCGTGGATTCGTAACTATACTTAGAAAATCCGAAATCCACAATTAAGTTATGACTGCTAAAACATTCGTTACACAAATTATTTAAAAAGAAAACCTCCATCAAAAAAAATCCGAAATCCGAAATCAAAAAATCCGAAATCTACAAGTCTTGTATCTTACGTCTTGTATCTTATATCTAATAGGCAATATACAAAAAACGCGTAATTTACAAAAAAAAATGCCTGACCACTGTAAGAAGTGATCAGGCATCTTGTCGGGCTAAGTTTGATTACTTATTTGCCCTTGCTATTGATAATTGGATGTGCTTAGTAGCTAATACCCAAAGATTGTAAAGTTTCAATGTTAAGGTTACCAACTGGCAAGCCGTTTTCTCTTTGATAAGATTCCAAAGCAGATTTAGTGCGGCCACCTAAAACACCGTCAATTGGTCCTACGTCGTAACCTCTTGAAGCCAATGCTCTTTGTACTTCAACAACTTTGTTGCTAGTTGTTTTTTCAGCGCAAAGGATTTCAGTCCATCTTGTGAATCCACCAGTTTTAACCAATTGTTTTTCGGTAACTGTTTTGTATTCAGCAGGAATAACAACTTCGTCAGTTCTTTCTGGAACTTTCAATACTTGACGAGTGATTGTTTTGTACTCAGCAGGAATGTCAACCTCATCTACAGTAGCAGGTCTTTTCAAAACTCTTCTAGTTACAGTTTTGTACTCAGCAGGAATCTCTGTAGTTTGAGTTTCAGCAGGTCTTGCCAATACTTGTTTGCTTACAGTTTTGTACTCAGCAGGAACTTCTTCCCAGCACATTACATAACAATCTTCTGGGTTAGCAGAAAAACAGTTAGGTGCTCTTCTTTTCTTTACCCATTTACCAGAAGCTTCTTTTACAAGCATTTTCTCGGTAACTGTTCTGTATTCAGCAGGACTTGTTCTTGTTCTTGTACTAGCTTCTTTTACAACTACTTGCTCTGTGATAGTTTCGTACTCAGCAGGAACAGGAACTAATTTTTTAGATGCTTCTTTCACTAATACTTGCTCTGTAACTGTTTCATACTCAGCAGGAATAGTCATCAATTTAGTAGAAGCTTCTTTCACTAATACTTGCTTTTCAACTGTTTCATACTGATCTGGAACTTTACACTTTGCATAACATTTGCCATACTCACCTGGTTGTGGTGGCATATCATCAAACTGTGCAAATGCGCTATTGGCTACTACAACTAATGCCAAAATCAATAGCGATTTAAAAGTAGCAAATTTTACCATAATTACTCTTTTTAAGAAAAATGTTCAAAATGAATTTTGTTTATCTAAAATTTGTACGCGTTTTTTAATAGTTAGAGCAAATTAGATGCTATTTGAGTTTACTGTAAAATTTTGATAATAAATCAATTATCTCAAATCTCAAATTTCAAATCCTATGTCTCTCTATCTTAATAATAATGCAAATTTAAAAAAAACAATGGACAAGATCATCTTTCACTCAAAAAAACAATGAATTGATTATCTTTATTTGCCCAAAAAACAAAAAATAAGACGAGCATTTGAATCTCAAAGTCACTAATATACATTGTATATTCGTAAAGCTTGATATGATTTTATCGCTTTTTTCAGTTACTTATCCATCTTTTTTTTTACACTTTAATAGTTTAGTTACTTTAATATATGAATGGCTTTTTATAAATGAATAAAATCACTTTTTTAAGCCAACTACAACATAAATCTTTTTTTTTTTTACAGTATTTTGTCAAAATCAATCAAAGCTAAATAATTGTGACAATTTATTCAAACTTTTACCATGCAAAATTTTAATAATGAATAACATTTTTTTTATTTGCTTTTGATTCTATTTCGTTATGAAGTGAAAACACATCATAGTCAAGGTGTATTTATGCAAGTATAAAAGTCTTTTTTTCAAATAGTTAGATTTTGTTAAAAAACAAAAAAGCCCTTGAAATAATTATTTCAAAGGCCTTTTATAATTTGTCGTAAGTAAGTATCTAATTCGACAAAATAGGGGCTGTAAAAATAGCTTCACCCCCTACTTATTTATTGTTATTGTTAATGCTATCGCTTGATTTCAACGAATCCGCGGTCATCTACCATTCCGCCGTTATTGTCTTCATACCAAAGGATGTAGAAGTAAGTACCATCAGGTACATCGCCTCTTGTGCCTTGATAACGACCATTCCAAGGGTTGTCGTTGCTGTATGCTTTGTCTTCGTATACAATATCTCCCCAACGGTTGAATACGATTAAGTGCGGCGGATCGCTGTTTGGATAACAGTTTTCAAAATCTTCTAAGTTCTCTACTAAGAATTCTTCGTTGGTGCCGTCTCCGTTTGGCGAGAAACCTTGTGGAAGAATGAATTCACATTCAGGTGCAACGGTACTATCTGCTACTACTGTGATAACTACCCAAGCGGTATCACAAACGAGTGTATCGTTGAGTGATGGTACTTCATTACAAAGTACATACTGGAAGCTATCAACCCCTATAAAGTCAGGATCAGGAGTGTAAGTAGCGGAAATATCTTCGATGCCTTCGCTGTTTACTTCTACTGTTCCATTCAGGGGGTCTGTGATAATGGTGATGGTGGTAATGCCATCTTCTTCGGAGAACTCATCATTGCCTAAGATGTCAATGTCTACAGGCTCCCCTTGTGGTGTTCCCGTACTGTCGTCTCTGGCTACTACATAAGGCGGTTTCACTCCTACAAACACAATAACGGTTGCTTCGTCGCTTAATCCTGTGGTATCTTCAATTCGATAATCGAAGCTGTCCACACCTTTGAAATCATTATCTGGTGTGTAGACCACATTACCTAAAGTATCAATGAAGGTTGTACCATTTTGCGCTTCGTCTGTAATTTCTACTACCTCAAATGGATCGTTATTTGGATCAGAATCGTTTTCTCTTACATCAATAGCGATGTTTTCGTCTTCTTCTTCCAAACAAACGGTATCTCTTACCGCAATTGGAGCTTCTGGGTCAACTTCAGGTGGTACTGTATCTGTAGGTATAGTATCAACTATCGTAACTGTTACATAGGCGGTATCACATTCTTGTGGTGCATTGCCCATATCGCAGATGATGTAAGTGAAGAAGTCAATACCTGTAAAGCTACTGTCTGGTGTATAAGTTACTGTACCATCTGGATTAAGGGTAACCGTGCCATTGGTAGGTTCAGAAACAAATACGACAGAAAGTGGGTCGTTATCTGGATCACTGTCATTACCTAAAATATTAATGTCAATAGGTGTGTTCACTGGGGTTGTTCTATCATCATCTACGGCTACAGGTGGATTATTTGGTATCTCGCCTGTACCAACACCAATTACTACGGTTGCGGTATCACAAAGGATAGGTGTACCATTATCACAAATGACATAAGTAAATTCATCTTCACCTACAAAATCAGGATCAGGAGTATAGGTAAATGTGCCATCAGGATTTTGTGTCACTTCTCCATTTTCAGGTTGTGTGAAATCGCTAATTAGAATGGTATCGCCGCCAAATGGATCATTGTCATTGTCTAATACAGGAATGATAACTGGTGTATTGACTGGCGTTGTATCCTGATCGTTCACCGCATTTGGTGGCAAGTTGAGGATACTGTCTGGCAATACGGTAACAGTGACAAGGGTAGTATCGCAATTGTTTAAAGAATCGCAAACCACATATTCAAAGTAATCTTCGCCAATGAAATCAGGGTCAGGTGTATAGGTAATTGTTCCGTCTGGATTAATTACTGCTTCACCGTTTTCTGGCCCATTCAAGATGTCTACTATATTTAAGCCATCACCTTCATCATTGCTTAATACTGGAATAGTTACTGGTGTATCTGGTGCAGTAAACGCAATATCTGGATTTGCTTCTAGTGGATTATCTACTACAGGTGTATCTACAGGATTGGTAGTTGAATCTGTAATTGTAATGGTCACATAAGCCGTATCACAAAGCGGTGGTATACCCTCTTGGTCGCAAATGGTGTATACAAAGAAGTCTGTTCCTACGTAATCATTATCTGGTATGTACTCAAATGTACCATCTGGTTGCTCTATGACTGTACCATGTGTTGGGTCGCTAATAATGGTTACGATTAAGTCTTCTACATTGCCATCTGGATCACTATCATTGGCTAAAATATCCAAGGTGATAGGTTCGTTTTTAGGCGTTTCGTAATCATCATCTTCAGCTATAGGTGGTTCGTTCAGGCAGGTGTCTACTCCTACGCCAATACCTACATATGCTGTATCACACAATCTAGGTGTTGCATCGTCACAAACTACATAACCAAATTCTACACAACCTACAAAACCGTCATTTGGTATAAAGGTAATCGTTCCGTCTGGCTCAATCACTACCGTACCTTCTGTTGGTACATCAACGATGTCTACAATGGTTAATGGATCACCGTCTGGGTCGGTATCGTTGGTCAATACTGGAATACTGACAGGTGTATTCATTGGTGTAGTCGTCTGGTCGTTGTTGGCCAATGGTGGACGGTTTTCTATGGTATCTGGGAAAATGTGTACCGTAACTAAGGTAACATCACATTGTCCTGTTGCATCGCAAATTTGATACTCGAAGTAATCTGTACCGACAAAACCTTGATTTGGTGTATACAAGATGGTGTTGGTTTCTGTATCAATCATTGCAATACCATTTTCTGGCTGCCCTAATAAGTTGGTAATGGTAAGGTCTGTTCCGCTATCATTGGTTAATACATCAATTTGAATAGGTGTATTAACTGGCGTGTAACGTACATCTGGTTCTGCGTTAATTGGTTCGCCCGGAGGAGGTCCATCTAAAACAGTAATGGTTACATAAGCAGTATCACATAATACAGGGTTGCCATCATCACAAATAGTATAGATAAAGAAGTCTTCGCCATGATACCCTGGGTTTGGCTCATAAGTAATAGACCCATCAGGATTAACCGTAATATCACCGTTAGTAGGTTGAGAAATCACATTGACTACTAATGGGTCGTTATCTGGGTCACTGTCATTTTGCATTACGTTGATTAGAACAGGCGTATCCATACCTGTTACCGCAGCATCGTCAGTAGCAACTGGTGGGTTGTTCAAACAATCAACTTCACCTACTTCTACACCCACATAAGCGGTATCACAAAGTTGCGGTGTTGCATCATCACACACAACATAACCAAACTCAAAACAACCTTCAAAATCTGTTGGTGGTACAACAGTTAAGGTACCATCTGGATTTAAGACAACTTCTACGCCATCAGGCACATCTACCACATCTACAATGGTTAATGGGTCGCCATCAGGGTCGGTATCATTGTCTAAAACTGGAATGGTAACTGGTGTATTGACTGGTGTAGATACCACATCGTTATTGGTCACTGGCGGACGGTTTTCAATCGTATCTGGTGCAATATGTACTGCTACAATGGTTACATCACAATTGCCCAAATCATCACAAATTTGATAAGTGAAGTAATCTGTACCGACAAAACCGTCATTTGGTGTGTAAGTTACGCTATTGCCGTTTATGGTTACTGTTCCATTATCAGGATGATTGACAATGGCTGTAATGTTGATGTTTCTGCCAGAATCATTATTCAATATATCAATTACTACAGGTGTATTGACAAATGTGTAGGCTACATCTGGTTCTGCATCTATGCCTTCTGGTTGTACGTTAATGGTAACAACTGCGGTATCACAAAGCTGTGGGGTGCCGTTGTCACAAACAATGTACATAAAGTTATCTTCACCTGCAAAATCAGGATTTGGTGTATAAATGATCGTTCCATCAGGTTGTGGTGTTACTGTACCATTTGCTGGTGGTGTGGTCGTTACAATCACCAATGGATCACTATCTGGATCATTATCGTTAATTAATACAGGAATAGTTACAGGTGTATTGCTATTGGTAGATGCAAAATCATCATCTGCTACAGGTGGATTGTTCAAACATTCTACTTCCCCTACCTGAACGGTTACAAATGCGGTATCACATAAACGAGGAATGGCATTATCACAAACCACATAAGAGAAGTCTGCACAACCAACATAATCAGGGCTTGGTGTGAAGATAACCGTTGTACCATCAGGCCCGATTGTTACAACACCACCTTCTGTTGGTTGAATCACATCTACAACAATTAATGGGTCACCATCTGGGTCTGTATCGTTTCCTAAGACTGGAATTTCTATAGGCGTATTTGGTTGTGTCGCAATGATGTCATTACCTGCTGTTGGTGCGCCATTCTGTGTTCCCATCGGATTAACTGTTACTTCAACTGTTGTGGTATCACAATTGCCAAAGTCATCACAAACCACATAATCGAAGTAGTCTGTACCAACAAAATCAGGATCAGGTGTGTAAGTAATTGTTCCATCAGGATTGATAACTACTGTACCATTTTGTGGATCGGTAACATTTGTAATGTTCAAATTACCGCCAATATCGTTGTTTAACACTGGAATCACAACTGGTGTGCCTTCTACTGTAGTGGCAATATCTGGTTGTGCATCTGCTGGTGGCGATATGATGATGACTACTACGCCTGTATCACACATGCCTGTTGGGTCACAAATTTCGTAAGGGAATTGGTCGGTTCCTACAAAGTCTACATTTGGCGTATAACCGATAAGCGTGCCATTTTCATCAATCAAAGCAGTACCATGATCTGGTTGTTTGATGATGTTGATGGTTAATTGATCGCCATCAGGGTCGGTATCATTAATCAATACATCTACAGGAATTGGCTGATTGATGAGGGTATATACCACATCGTCAATGGCTACTGGCGGCTGGTTGTCGCCGTTGCCTACTGTGACGGTTACATAAGCCGTATCACATAAAGGTGGTACGCCATCATCACAAACAATATACATAAAGTAGTCTACACCTTCAAAGCCTTCGTTTGGTGTATAAGTTACCGTGCCATCTTCATTGATAACAACTGTTCCATGCATTGGGTCAGAGCCGATGATGACGGTTAAATTATCACCATTCGGATCCATATCGTTGTTTAATATTGGAATGGTTATAGGTCCATTTACAGGTGTATTGATTTGATCGTCTCCTGCAATTGGATAGCTGTTTGGATATTCATCCATGCCAACGCCTACCCCTACAGTTGCGGTATCACATAATTGTGGGTTGCCATCATCACAAACGATGTAGCTAAAGGTATCTACACCTGTGAAGCCTGCATCTGGTATGTAGTTGATGGTTCCATCAGGATTCAAAATAGCACCGCCGTTAGATGGTTCATTGACATGAATAATGGTCAAGTCGCCGCCTTCAGGATCGCTATCATTAATCAATACATCAATAATGACAGGTGTATTGATAGGCGTTACGGTTACATCATTATTGGCACTTGGCGGTTGGTTCGGTGCGTTTTCTCCTAATACAGTTACACTCACTACTGTTTCATCACATACATTAGCAATTACATCACAAATGGTATAGAAGAAGTAATCCACTCCAGAGAAGCCTGGATTTGGTGTGTAAATAAGCCCTGTATTCGCAGCGTTAAGGGTTACTGTACCGTTGTCTCCTTGTGAATGAATGGTAATGACTAAGTTATTGCCAATGTCATTGTTCATCACGCTGATATTAATAGGCGTTTCATAAGGTGTTTGTACCATGTCAGGCTGTGCATCTACTAAAGCAGTTGGTTCGCCTGTTCCATTGGTAACGGTTACGGTTACAGTAGCTATATCACAAGCTGTTTCATCGCATAAATCACACACTTCGTATTGGAATACGTCTTGTCCTGTGTAATTTCCGGTAGGTGTATAAACCGCATTGTTGTTGGCATCTACGGTTACGGTACCGTGTGTTGGTTGTTGTAAAATGGTGATTCTTAAATCATCGCTACATGCGCCGAAGTCGTTGGCTAATACATTGATAGGTGTATTCTGGTCGTTTGGTGCAGTGGCTACATCATTTTGTGCTAATGGAGCAGCACATCCTACAAATGAGTAAACAATTGAAGTATCACAAACACCTGCCGTATTACAACCTACAATGGTTAAGGAGTCTTGTCCTGTGTAGCCCGGCAGTGGTGTATATTGGATGCATAAGCTGTCTAATTCTACAATACTGCAATTAAAGGTTGCTTCAATGCTTTCGATGCTTACGTCTGGTCCTGTGCCGATGGTACAGAACTCTGCACAAACAACGGTTGCTTGCAATGGTTGTGTGCATACATACTGTCGAGCATCGCAAACAGAAATAACTTCAATCACTACAATCGCATCATCACACATTGTACCGTCTACGCTACAAATTTGATAGTTAAAGGTATCTGTACCTGTAAATCCTGGATTTGGTGTATAAGTAATTGTTCCATCAGGATTCACCACAATTGTACCGTTAGATGGTGGTGTTGTTGCGGTTATATCAAAAGGATCGCCATTTGGATCACTATCATTATTCATTACAGGAATCACAATAGGCGTATTTTCATCGGTATTGGTATAGTCGTCAATGGCTACTGGCGGTAAGTTTTCACCTGAACAACCACCTACTTTCACCAAAATATTGACTGTTTCACATTCTCCTGCTTCATTACAACCTACTACTGTAACAATATCATCACCTGTGGTATTTGGCGCAGCCGTATATTGAATACAAGTGCCATTCACAACTTCTAAGGCAGAGCCTAAGTTGCTGTTTGAGCTTTGGATGCTGGTATTACCTGATAGCCCACAGAAGTTAACACAGAAGTTGACTGTAGCAGGAAATTCTTCTACACAAACATTAGCGTTGGCGCATGGTGCGGTTACGGTAATGGTTACTGTTGCCTCATCACAGCCATCGTCATCGCAGATGGTGTAGGTGAAAAAGTCAATACCGAAGAAGCCTGGGTTCGGTGTGTAGATGAAGCCTGTGCTGTCTACATTAATGGTTACTATACCGTTGGATGGCTGAGTAAATATTGTAATGTTGAATGGATCGCCATCAGGATCGCTATCGTTGCCTAATACTGGAATACTAACTGGTGTATTAGAGTCGGTCGTTGCATTGTCGTCTACTGCAATTGGTGGATTTTCGTCACAACTACCCACAAATACATTTACATATACCGTATCACAAACGCCTTCACTCACACAGCCAATCACTTCAATTACATCTGGTCCTAAGAAGCCGGGGAGTGGCGTATATTTCACACAGTTATTATCTAGTTGTTCTAAGCCACATTCAAAAGTGGTGTGTATATCTTGAACAATTGCATTTGGTAACTCACAGAATTGAACACAAAATTCAAGGGCTGTCATTTCTGTTGTACATAAGTTATCTGGATTGGTACAAGCAGGTTCACCAACGATAATAGTTACAGTTGCCTGATCACAGCCATCGTCATCGCAAATGGTATAGGTAAATACGTCTGTTCCTGAGAAGCCGTCATTTGGTGTGTAAATGAAGGCATTGCCATCTGTTGTTAAGGTGACTGTACCGTTGGATGGTTGCGTGAAGTCATCAATGCTGAATGGGTCGCCATCAGGGTCGCTATCGTTGCCTAATACTGGAATGGTAACTGGAGTGCTTGGGTCTGTTGTTGCAGAATCATTGTTGGCTACTGGTGGATTTTTATCACATTCGCCAACAAATACGCCTACAAAAATAGTATCACAAATATTGGCATCGTTACAACCAATCACTTCAATTATATCATTACCATAGAAGCCCGGTAATGGTGTATATTTCACGCAGTTATTTTCTAATTGTTCTAAACCACATTCAAAAGTGGTGTGTATATCTTGAACCGTTGCGCCCGGTAAATCACAGAATTGAACACAAAACTCAATGGCTGTCATATGTGCGGTACAAAGGTTATTTGGATTTTCGCAAGTTGTTGGTGCTTGTACTATGACAGTTACGGTTGCTTCATCACAATTTCCATGATCATCACAGATTTGGTAAGTAAATACATCTGTTCCTGTGAAATCTGCATTTGGAATGTAGATAAAGGATGTGCTATCTGTATTGTAAATAACTGTACCATTATTAGGTTGTGTTAAAATGGTTACGGTTAATGGGTCACCATCTGCATCAAAATCATTGGTTAAAATGTTGATGGTAATTGGTGTATTTGGATTGGTAACTACATTGTCATCAATTGCTACAGGGGGTGTATTTCCACCGCCTGGGCTACAAGCATTTGGACAGCTACCACCGCAATCAACGCCTGTTTCATCACCATTTTGAATGCCATCACTACAAGTAGGAGTATTTCCACTACAGTCACCACCAATATCCACATTTACAGTGATTGTTTCACAATTACCTGCGGAATCACAACCGATAATTTCAACAGTATCTACACCTGTTTGACCCGGTAGTGGCGTGTATTGTACGCAACCATTCTCTAAAATTTCTAAACCACAATCAAAGGTGGTGTGTACATCTTGGATTTCTGCATTATCTACATTGCAAAATCCTACACAAATTTCAACAGGGGTCATTTGTTCTGTACAAACAACGGTTGGATTGTCATCACAATTTCCACCGCCTGTACCGCAATCATTTGGACAGCTACCGCCACAGTCAATACCTGTTTCATCGCCATTTTGAATGCCATCCAGACAATTAGGTGTGCCACCTGGGTTACAAGAATTTGGACAGTTACCGCCACAATCAACACCTGTTTCATTGCCGTTTTGGATACCATCACTACAAGTAGGGGTATTTCCACTACAATCGCCTCCAATATCAACATTTACGGTGATTGTTTCACAATTACCTGCGGAATCACAACCGATAATTTCAACAGTATCTACACCTGTTTGACCCGGTAGTGGCGTGTATTGTACGCAACCATTCTCTAAAATTTCTAAACCACAATCAAAGGTGGTGTGTACATCTTGGATTTCTGCATTATCTACATTGCAAAATCCTACACAAATTTCAACAGGGGTCATTTGTTCTGTACAAACAACGGTTGGATTATCATCGCAATTTCCACCGCCTGTACCACAAGCATTTGGACAGCTACCACCGCAGTCAATACCTGTTTCATCGCCATTTTGGATACCATCCAAACAACTAGGTGTGCCACCCGGATTACAAGCGGTACAACTACCACCACAATCAACGCCTGTTTCATCACCATTTTGGATGCCATCGCTACAAGTAGGGGTTGGCTCTGTACAGTCACCGCCAATATCAACATTTACGGTAATGATTTCGCAGTTGCCTGCTTCATCACAACCCATAATGTCTACATTATCCATCTCTGTTTGCCCCGGTAGTGGGGTATATTGTATGCAATTATCGTTTAATATTTGTAAGCCACAATCGAAAGTTGTATGAACATCTACGACTGTTGCATTTGGATTTACGCAAAAATCTACACAAATTTGAACGGGTGTCATTGGGGAAGTACAAACAACTGATGGATTGTCTTCGCAGCCTTGACCTGCACCGCCACAGTTTCCTGTTAATCCTCTGACTGTGAAGCCTATATTTCTAGCACAACCATCAGCATCAGTAATTGTTAGGTGATAACTACCTGCTTGTAGGTCTGTTAAACATTGTTCTACACCATTGTTAAAGGTAACATTAATATTCTCTCCTGTTACTTGATATGTTGAAGAACCGCCTCTAACGACCATGCAAATTTGTCCGTCTCTATTTTCACAATTAGAAGCTTCTTGAATTGTTACATCGCCAACAGTAATTGTGTTGTTACCATTTCCGCCAACAGTAGCGGAGATAACGGTTGTACAACCACCTGCATCGGTAACTACAAAGGAGTAAGTGCCAACTGATCTAGTTAAACAAAGTGGGCTATTGCCTGTAATGCTACCTACGGAATTACCATTAGAGGTTACTTGATAAGGAGCAGTACCACCACTTGCAGTTAAACATATTTGTCCTGTTTCGCCACAAGAAGTTGCATTGGTCACATCTACATTTGCGGTAATGCCTCCAACACCACTTAATACGGTAGCGGAAGTTGTTGCTGTACAACCATTGGCATCAGTAACCGTGAAGGTATAAGTACCACTTGCTCTATCTAAGCATAATGGGCTGCTGCCTGTGACAACTCCAACCGCTACGCCATTGGATTGTACTTGGTAAGGAGCAGTACCGCCACTCGCTGAAATACAGATGCTACCATTGGTATTTGGTCCACATTCTGTTGCATTATTGGCTTGTGCAGAAGCAGTAATATTGCTAGAACCACTTTGAACGGTTGCGCTTGTTGTTGTGCTACAGCCATTGGCATCGGTAATCACAAAGTTATAAGTACCTACTGTTCTTCCGATACATAAATCGTTGCCAGATGTAATTGTGCCAATATTCTCGCCTGCTGCTACTACTTGGTAAGGAGCAGCACCACCACTTGCACTTAAACATACTTGGCCGATTGAGTTGCCACAGCCCTCTGGATTACTGACTTGTGCAGAAGCAGTAATACTATTGCCTGTTCCTTCTACAACTGCTGAAGCTGTTGTGCTACAGCCATTGGCATCGGTAACAGTAAAGGTATAAGTACCTGCTCCTCTTTCTAAACATAGTTGATTATTATTAATTGAGCCAACAGATGTGCCATTTGCCATCACTTGATAAGGTTCTGTACCACCGCTTGCGGTAATACATACTTGGCCAGCACCATCACAACTAGCATTGGCAGTTGTTTGTGCGTTGGCTGTGATATTGCCTGCACCGCCACCAGCTTGAATGGTTGCTGTGCTTACGGTGCTACAACCATTGGCATCGGTAATGGTAAAGGTGTAAGTGCCTGTACCTCTATCTAAACACAATTGACCGCCTGTTGTAATTTCTCCAACATTGCTGCCGTTAGCAGTAACTTGATAAGGGGCTGTGCCACCACTTGCACTTAAACAAATGCTTCCCGTTGTGCTGCCACAACCGCCGCCATTGGTTACCTGTGCATCTGCCATGATACTGCCACTACCACTTTGCCCTACAGTTGCCGTTGTAGTTGTGCTACAGCCGTTGGCATCGGTAACTGTATAAGTGTAAGAGCCTGCGCCACTATCTAAGCATAATTGACCGCCTGCTGTGATTTCGCCCATATTTGTACCATTAGATACTACTTGATATGGAGCCGAACCACCGTTTGCAGTAATACATACTCGCCCTAAACTGCTACAACCAGCATCCGAAACGGTTTGTGCATTAGCAGTTATACCTCCGCTACCTTGTCCTACTGTTGCTGAAGTAGTAGTACTACAGCCGTTGGCATCGGTAATGGTAAAGGTGTAAGTTCCTGCGTCTTTGTCTATGCAAACAGGAGAACCTGAATTGATTTCTCCTACTGCATTGCCATTTTCAAGAATTTGATAAGGTGCTGTGCCACCGCTTGCACTTAAACAAACAGAACCCGCTTGTTGGCAACCTGAATTGTTGACTTGTGCGCTTGCTGCAATGGCTGAACCATCTTGTGATACAGTCGCGCTGGTAGTTGTGCTACAACCAGCAGCATCGGTGATGGTATAAGTGTATGAGCCTGCACCTCTATCTAAACACAGTTGACCGCTAGTAATTTGTCCAACATCAATACCATTTTCACTAACTGTATAGGGTGCTGTACCGCCATTTGCCGTTAAACAAACAGTTCCCATACTACTACAGCCTGCATTGCTTGTTTGAGCATTAGCAGTGATGGTGTTGCCACCTTGGGCGGTTAAGGTCACTGTTGTTGTTGTGGAGCAGCCTGAACCATCGGTAATTGAGAAGGAATAAGTACCTGCTGGTAAATTATTTAAACAGGTTTGTCCAGTAGCATCTACATTAGGTAGGGTGCTACCATTAGATGTAATTTGATAGTTGCCATCTCCGCCTGTTATAATGAGGCAGACACTGCCGTTTGATGATTGGCAACCGCTTGGGTCACTTATATTGCTGGCTACATTGATGGCTCCGCCTGTTTGACCGATGGTAGCTGTTGTAGAAGTGTTACAACCAGCGGCATCGGTGATGGTGAAGGTGTAAGTACCTGCTTCTTTGGTTAAACAAAGTGGGTTGCTTCCGGTAATTTGTCCTTCCACCATTGCGCCAGAGCTTACTTGATAAGGTCCTGTACCGCCGCTTGCGCTGATGCAAACGCTACCTGCTTGGCTACAACTTGCATTGTTTACATCTGCTGTGGCAACAACGGAGCTACCGCCTTGTGCTGTTAAGGTAACACTGCGAGAAAGGTTACAACCTGCACCGTCATTGATGCTGAAGGTGTAATCGCCTTCCATTAGTGAACCGAAACATACTTGGCCGTTGCCGTCTGCTGGTAAAGTGATATTGCCGTTGGTTACTTGGTAGCTGCCTGAGCCGCCTGTTATAGACAAGCAAACTTTACCATTATTGCTGATACATCCTGCTGGATTGGTTGCGTTGACGGTTACATTTAATGTGCTTGTATTTTGTCCAACTGTGGCTGTTGTTGTGGTTGTACAGCCATTGGCATCGGTAATTGTGTAAGTATAAGTGCCACCTGTTAGGTTTGAACCTGTGCATTTAGGTGTATTTTCTGTTGCTTGTCCGTAATCAGTTGTACCATCGGTAATTTGGTAAGGTGCTGTACCACCTGTAACAGTGATACAAACTTGACCGTTGCTACTTTCACAAGAGTTGGAGTTGGTTACTTGGTTGGTTGCTTGTAAGTTGGATGCACTTCCTGATAATTGTACATTTTCAACAGTGCTACAACCCTTCATGTCTGTTATGGCAAATGGATAATCGCCGGGGGCTAGGCTGCTGATGCAAACCTCCCCATTTTCAACATCAATAGTACCATAGTTAGTTGCTCCTAATGTGACTGTATAAGGAGCTTCGCCTCCACTAGCTCGTAAGCATATTTCGCCATCACTGCCACAGTCTGCATTTGAACTACTTGCCACTGTTACCATTACATTATTGGTATCTTCTCCAATATCTACTGTTCTATCTAAAGTACAAGTTCCGCTATCTTCAATCATTAACACATGTGTTCCTACATCTAAATTAACACATTTAGTAATGGCTTCTTCAAATGTTCCTAAAATTTCAGTGTTGGTTCCGACTTGATAAGGTGCTGTACCATTGCTGATGGTTAAACAGACTTGGCCGTTGGCATTACAAGAAGCATTGGAGGTATTTACAGAAATGGTTATTGCTGTACAATCGCCGTCTCCATCGCCATCACCGTCTCCATCGCCGTCTCCATCGCCATCACCGTCCCCATCGCCGTCTCCATCGCCACCAATACCACAATCTGCAACATCTTGGCGAGTTACTACGATTGGGGAAGTTGTGATATTTTCACAATCACTACCTCGTATATCATCTAAGCGGTCACCGACATTTGCCGTTAGGTCACCAACATAAGCCACACCATAAACATAACAAATCCCTGCTGTTGCACCTTCAAAATCAAAGTTGGTGTTCATCACTACCTCCATGATCATGTCGTTTTCATCTGTGATGATGTAGGCATAATTTACGCCATCTACTCCTGTCATTGTTGTTGTAAAAGTAATGACATCTGCTTGGCCGTCGCCGCTACAAGTTGTTACTGCCATTTCGCCGCCTGCATTTACGGTGCCTGCATTTATATCGTCACATGGATTTACCGTTACATCACATTCTGAGGCTGGTTTTCTGGTGATGCGTACTGGAGCAGTTGTGAGACTTTCACATTCGCTGCCTCTAATGTCATCCATACGGTCACCAGCATTTGCTGTTAAATCGCCGACATAAGCCACACCATAAACTAAACAAATGCCAGCAGATGCGCCTTCAAAGTCGAAGCTACTGCCATTAATGACTTCCAAAATCACTCCATCTTCATCAGTTACCACATAAGCATAGTTTACACCATCAGCACTTACAGATGTTGTACTGAAAGCAACCATATCACTTTCGCCATCACCTACACAAACCTCTACTTCGGTAAAGCCTTCGGAATTAACCGTGCCTGCATCTATATTGTCACAAGGGCCGCCAGCTACAACACATTCTGAGGCTGGTAATCTAGTAACACGTATTGCAGCAGTAGTGATACTTTCACAATCGCCACCTCTAATATCATCTAAACGGTCACCCACATTTGCGGTTAGGTCGCCAACATAAGCCACACCATAAACATAACAAATACCAACCGTTGCCCCATCAAAATCAAAGTTGTTATTCATGACCACTTCCATGATCATATCGTTTTCATCTGTGATGATGTAGGCATAGCTCACACCATCAACTCCTACCATTGTTGTTGCAAATGTAATAACATCTTCCCCATCACCAACACATAATTCTATTTCAGTGAAGCCTTCTGAGTTAACTGTACCTGCATCTATATTATCACAAGGATTTATGGTTACATCACATTCTGAGGCTGGTTTTCTAGTGATGCGTACCGCAGCAGTAGTTACACTTTCGCAATCACTACCACGTATATCATCCATACGGTCGCCTGCATTTGCCGTTAAATCGCCTACGTAAGCTACCCCATAAACCAAGCAAACGCCAACCGATGCTCCATCAAAATCAAAGGTGCTGCCATTAACCACTTCTAAAATAGTTCCGTCTTCATCGGTTAACACATAAGCATAACTTACGCCTTCAACGCTAAGTGCTGTTGTACTAAAAGCGACCATATCACTTTCACCGTCTCCCACACAAACTTCCACTTCACTAAAGCCTTCGGAATTAACCGTGCCTGCATCTAAGCCGTCACAAGGATTCACTACTACATCACATTCAGAAGATGGTTTTCTAGTGATGCGTACCGCAGCAGTGGTTACA
>JAHDHV010000594.1 GCA_020631155.1 Bacteroidota bacterium
TAGATGTTAGATGTTAGATGTTAGATGTTAGATGTTAGATGTTAGATGTTAGACGTGAGATAATGAACGAATTATTAACGACTTATGATAAACCTAAAGGATATTTAATTTTGTTTCAAAAGGGTACACCAAAGTCATCATTTTTTCGTAAAGTAGATTCATGAATCTGCTTTACGAAAAAGAAGCGTAGGCAGGTCAAAAATCGGTAGCAAAGCGCAGGTTTGAAGCGTGGGAACGATATTTTTGACAAGCGTTTTTGCTTACTTTTTGGGCGACTGCAAAAAGTAAGTCGCCGAAGGCAATCATGGGATTACAGACGATATTTTCGGCGAGAGATTCAGTAATATTTAAACCTATTTACCCCTAAACAAAGCAAGTTAACACCCAAAAAAACTACTTGCTTAATTTGTGTACCCTTTTAAAAATTTTGTCTACCTGTTTAAGTTAACCTACTAGACGTTAAAATGAAATAGACCAAGAGAAAAATAAGTGAGTAGATTTCCAAACTCTAGAATAGAAAGTCAAAGAACCACTTTCAATTTTTCATTCAAAAAATCCCCCATTTTCCATTCTCAACTTTCCTTTTTCCATAAAAAAAACTACCCCACAATCATCAATTTAGCATAGCGCACCAAAATACGCTTTTCGCCAGCATGTTCAAAAGCGATGATAGCCATACGGCGGTCGCCGCGGCCGTCTATGCTGAGGACAGTCCCCTTACCAAAGCGATTGTGTACAACCACCGAATTGACCTGAATATCCGCAGGATTGCTCGGTTTAAAATCTTTAATCGGGGCAATCGGCTTTTTTTGCTGCTGATTTTTGGCATTTTTAATGGAATTGCGAATGTTTTCCGATTTTTTAAAAGCATCGTAACTGTCGCTTTTATAGCCCGAAAAAGTCGGTTTGCCTCCTACAATTTTCAAATAATTAGGGTCTATCTCCTGCACAAAACGGCTGATGTCACTGTACTGTATTGCCCCAAATTTTCGGCGGCTCATCGCAGCAGACAACACCAATTTTTCCTTTGCTCGCGTCACCGCCACATAAAACAACCGCCTTTCCTCCTCCAAATCCTGAACGCTTTTCATGGAGCGCGCCGAAGGAAATAATTTATCCTCCAAACCGATGATGTACACACATGGAAACTCCAAACCCTTAGCCGAGTGTACCGTCATTAATTTTACCTGTTCAGCACTTTCTTCACCCGTATCCATGCTTGTCAATAGGCTGACTTCTTGCAAATACGCGCCTAAAGAATCGTCAACCCTATCATTTGGTTTTTCCAAATTCTCCCGTACTTTATTGTCTACAAACTCTTTGATGGAGTTAAATAGTTCCTCTAAGTTTTCAAAACGGCTCAATCCCTCTACCGTTTTATCATTGTGTAATTCTTGCACCAATCCCGTCAAACGACCGATGTATTTAGCCAACTCATAAGCACTTTCTTTGGCTTGACGTTGTTTAAAATTTCGGATTAAATTAACAAAACTAATAATGGATTTCTTGGTACGAGTAGCCAATTTAAAACCATTGATTTTCAGTAGAATATCCCAAATAGGCTTGTCCATTTTATCGGCAGTAATCGCTATTTTATCAATTGTTGCTTTGCCGATGCCGCGCTTAGGATAGTTAATCACTCTACGCAAGGCTTCCTCATCATGGGGGTTAACCGTTAAGCGCAAATAAGCCATCATATCTTTAATTTCTTTGCGCTGAAAAAACGACAATCCACCGTAGACCTTGTAGCCTATACCCCTCCGCCGCAATGCCTCTTCAATGATGCGCGATTGTGCATTGGTGCGATATAATATAGCAAATTCTTCATTCTTAAAATGATGGCGCAGCCGCGTTTCATAAATCGAATCGGCAACCAATTTACCCTCATCCGTATCTGTTGCCGCCTTAATCAAATTGATTTTCTGCCCTTCCTGATTGCTCGTCCATATTTGTTTGGCAATTTGGTTTTTATTGTTTTTGATGATGGTATTGGCCACCTGAACAATGTTTTTGGTAGAGCGATAATTTTGCTCTAGCTTGTAAATATTTAGTTTGGGATAATCTTTTTCAAAATTGAGAATATTGCGAATCGTTGCCCCCCGAAACGCATAAATACTTTGAGCATCATCGCCAACTACGCAAATATTTCGCCCCTCTCCTACTAATTTTTTCACAATCGCATATTGCACAAAATTGGTATCCTGAAACTCATCAATTAAAATATAGCGAAATTTATGCTGATATTTTTGGAGTACCTCTGGAAATTTAGCCAATAAATAATACATATTCAACAGTAAATCATCAAAATCCATTGCGCCAGCCCGTCTACAGCGTTTGATATATAATGCATACAAATCTTCTATACGATTCAATCCATCTATCTCATCACGAGCTTTGAGCTGCAAATTTGTTTGATATGCAGCAGGGGAAATCATTTTATTTTTAGCATTAGAAATACGACTATAAACGACATTTGGCTTGTAAATATCGCTATTAAATCCGCGCTCTTTAACGATGGCAGCAATCAGCTTTTTGGTATCTTCCGTATCATAAATGGTAAAATTGGTCGGATACCCCAGATGTTGGGCTTCAATGCGGAGGATGCGCGCAAAAATGGAGTGAAATGTCCCCATCCAAAGTTGTTGTGCTGCTTCACCGCCCACAATCTGCTCAATTCGCTCCTTCATTTCGCGCGCCGCCTTATTGGTAAACGTCAGGGACAGCAAATTGTAAGGAGCTTTCCCCAAATTAATCAAATGAGCAATGCGATAGGTCAGCACCCTCGTCTTACCAGACCCCGGACCTGCAATAATCATCACTGGCCCTTCGGTTTGCTCTACGGCTGCCCGTTGCACTTTGTTGAGCTCGTTTAGATAATCAAATGGCTTATCAGGTGGTGTCTGCTCGTTCAGTATGTCCTCGTTTTCTCCGTCAAATAGAGATGGTTGCATTTCTTAGAATTTAATTACGAATTACGAATTACGAATTACGAATTACGAATTACGAATTACGAAT
>JAHDHV010000595.1 GCA_020631155.1 Bacteroidota bacterium
TTTCTTTGCTTGTTTTTTTGGTAATCTCTGATTCAGTGTTCGTTGAACAGGAGTTGAGAACGATTAATAGAAAAATTAAAATTTTTCTTTTTTTCATATTTAAATGTGTTTATATTGAATCATTTGTAGTCTTTGACCCTGCTAGGGTCATTTATTTATTCAGTGACCGCAGAGCGGTCAAAGTATGTTAGAAAAAAGCAAAGTGAGGTTCTTTGACCCCAGCGAGGTGACACCTTTTAAGGCTCGGAAAAAAACTATAAAATATTGAAAATCAAAAACTTGGCGAATTAGCTCAGGTGGTTAAAATAAATACATTGCTGTTTTGTTGAATGTGCTTTTGCAATATAAAATTAGCGAATAGAAAGTTTCTAACATTCATATCTTTAAAAAACTGGCTTATATCAAGTAAATTTAGTATATTGACCACAGGTAAAGTAAGCTTACCTTGTGAATCTGATTTTTTTAACTTTAAATATTAAACTAATATGGCAAAAAAGAAACCTAAAATGATGTGGGTATATTCTCCAAAGGCAACAAAAGTACAGAAAGATGCTATTTCAAGACAGTTTGAGCCAGTAATTGAGGAATTGAAAAAAGAGATTCAACCTATTCCTGAACCTCAAGAATTTAATCATTGTATTGATGTGTTCAGCAAATGGCGAGGCAATTTTTTCTACATCATGCAAAAGTATAAAACTGGAAAAAATGCTACTGCTAAAGATTTTTTTGACATTGGTTTAGTTCGTTTAGAATTTTATGGCGAAAACCGCTTTAATCTTTCTTATTTTAGGCATACTGGAAAATGGCAACCTTTACTTATATATAATGACATCTCTTTTGAATCAGCAAAGGAAGCAATACTAGAAGACCCTGTTTTTCAAGTCTTTTAAGTGCCAAGCACTAATTAATTGTGCACAATTTTGTTCTAAAGTATTGATGTTCATTGTTTTAATCAAACAAAGAGTGCCGTTTAATTATTATGTAGTACTTAATTAAGCTCGTTTGATCTATTTTCCCATTCGCTTTAAAGCTTTGGTAGCATAGTCGTTTTTGGGGTTGATTTTCAAGGATTTATGATAATTTTCTTTTGCCAATTTTAGATTGCCTAACAAACCATAAGTTTCTCCCAAACTATCGTACACATTCCACGATTCTGGAAACAGTTCTGTGTTCAATTTAAATATTTCTAGGGCACCAGAAATATCTTCTAAATATAAAAAATCGTAGCCTATTCCATTTAATTGTTGTTCACTCAAGCGATTGTATGGAGTGTTTGAGTTCCCGAATTTGTTCAGGCAAAACCTTAATACATCAACTGCCTCTTTTGCCTTGTTGATTTTAAATAATTCTGCTGCAAGCTCATTTAGTTGCGGCTCATGGTAGGGATAGTATTCTTGATGATTTGCGGTGTTTTCATACCATTCGATGGCTTCTTTTACGTCCCGATTTGTTATTATTTCAAGCATATCTTTTGTGATGCTTTTTTTGGGCTGAAAAATTTGACCACTTTTAATGATGGTTTTCTCGGAAAGAAAATGCTGGTAATCGTCAAATGGATTTTTTTTAAAAATAATTAAATCAGCTATTTTACCTACTTCAATTACACCGTATTGATTGCCTATTTTCATGGCTTCCGCACCATTCCATGTTGCCATTTGTAAAATATCAGCAATCGGAATATCTGCTTCTGCCAATAACATCAACTCGTTCAACAAGGCTTGCCCACCATATTTACAATCTGTCCCTATTCTAATTTTAAGCCCGCTTTCATTCGCTTTTTTTACATATTTCATCATGCTTTGAAAAGCCTTTTTTAAGCTGCTTTTGTCAATCGTTGAGTAGTTTGGAAAATGAGGGGAGGTGCGTAAAGGATAAGTGGTAAAGGAGGAAAAGAAATCTGATTGTTGTGCTACGGAAGCAAGAACTGAAATGGTTGTGCTAATATTTACTTTATTCGTGACCATTCTTTCTATCAAATTATTTAACTGACTTTTTAACTCAGGAGTAGAATCTATATAGTCAAAATATAAAATCATTTTAGCAGTCCACTCATCTACTGTCCCTGTCTCTCCAAGCTTATATTTATGATTGAGTTTAGCCGAATGTTCTGAAGTGTTCAGCACAGCATTGATTAGCGTAAAGAAATGCTTGAAGTTTTTTAGCTCCAATTCCATTGCTTTGGATACATTCACCTCACCTCTATCCAAATGCCCAAATATGGAAAGCTTATGCGTATTTGCTTCGGCTACCACATATTTTAAATCTGCTTCATTGAGATGAGAATACAGTTTTATGTGTTTGATTCCTTTGTCTGCGTAGGCTTTTATTTTTTCTTTTGCATGATTTTCTCCCAAAATTTCTGCATGATTCATATTCGGTTCTCTGCCCAAATCGGATATAAGCGCGCCACCAGAATTGTAAATATTTGGGTAGTGGGGAGAGGGGGTATTTTGCCATTTCATGGAAACAGTTAACCACTTTTCGGGCTGCCCTAAATCCAAAATTGTAGTCGTGCCATACTGAAGATATTGCTGTGTCAAGACTTGGCGATAAGACGCATGATCCTCAATAAATTCAGGGGCGGTTTCGTTGCCATCGCCAAAGATTTGGGATAGGTGTACATGGGTATCAATGAATCCCGGAGTAACTAATTTTCCTTTCCCATGAATCGTATTCTTAGCATCGTAATTTTTAGCATTATTTTCGATGATGGCACTTATCGAATCATTTTTTATTAAAATGGTTTTATTTTTTAAAATTTCTTTGGTTTTGCTATTGAATATATTTACATTTTCTATCGCTAAATCTACCTTATTCAAAGTTGATTTTTCTTCTACAACTTTCACTCCACCACAGGAGTAAATAATGAATAAAAATGCTATTAAAATTGAGTTTTTCAAAATGTTTTATTTTTGGGTATGTTTCACTAGCTTCCTAACACTTTGTTTCTAAAATCAAGTGTGTGTGTCAAGAAAAGAGGGAAATCGTATAATAACAGCTATTTCCCTTAATCT
>JAHDHV010000078.1:0-1800 GCA_020631155.1 Bacteroidota bacterium
AATAAAAATAGTGTTGTAAAAATTGAATTATTGATTTTTTTGCATTTATTTTTGTCACTTTTGGGAAATGACATTCAAAATAGGCATTATTTATTTGACTAAACACATTCAGGTAAGTGCCAAGCACTATTTAATTGTGCACAATTTTGTGCTAAAGTACTAGAAATGAGTAGTTTAGTCTTTTACTATTGTAACATTAATTTTGTCTAGGTACTTATGTTTCAAATACTGTACCTTTCAACCAAATAGTTTGTGCTTACTTTGATAGGTCGTGGATTCGTGATTCGTAGATCAGTGATTCGTTTTTGAACGTTTTTTACTGATTGATTTCTTTTTGGATGTTTTCTGTAATGAAGGCTTTAGTCTTCGTAATACTATAAAAATCAAAAGCTTATATCCATTAGGAAAATCAAAAATTGATTTATTTTAGCTAATTTCTGAACGCTAATTTCTAACGGCTAAAGAGCTAAAAGTCTAAATAGCCAAATAGCAATTTTAGAAACAAAGTGTTAGGAAGAAAATGAAACATACCCACATTCATACACCATTATTCAATCATTTTATATGTATCCAACTATCACCGATATGATTTTTGATCTCACAGGCATACACATCCCGTTACCTGTGCAGACATTCGGTTTTTTTATGGCACTTGCCTTTTTTGTAGGAGCTATTCTTTTATATCGAGAATTTAAACGGCTCGAAGACGCAGGCATTTTAAAAGGCATTAAGGAAAGCTATGTAGTAGGCAAACCCGCCTCTATTGTGGAATTGATATTCAATGGCTTAATTGGTGCGCTTGCAGGATACAAAGGGGTTTATTTGCTGATGAACTGGTCGGCATTTGCAGAAAATCCACAACAAATGATACTTTCTTCAGAAGGGAGTATAATAGGGGCAGTATTGGGAGCAATTGCTTTTGCTGCAATGCGCTATTGGGAAAAAGAGCAGGAGCGACTGCCTGAACCTAAAGTTGTTGAAGCAATGGTGTATCCGCATGAGCGTGTTAGCGATATTATTATTGTGGCTGCCGTTGCAGGAATTTTAGGGGCAAAGCTGTTCACATGGTTTGAAGATTGGGATGCATTTCTAAAAGACCCAGTCGGCTCTTTACTGTCGTTTAGTGGGCTCACCTTCTATGGTGGTATGATTTGTGCAACCATCGCGCTATTGATTTATGCTAATCGCAAGCAAATTCCTCCCTTGCGTATTATGGATGCAGGCTCATTGATGCTGATTATGGGACATGGCATTGGTCGTTTAGGTTGCCATTTTTCAGGCGATGGCGATTGGGGAATACCCAATACTGCTGTCAAACCTTTTGCATGGCTACCCGATTGGTTGTGGGCTTATAAATACCCAAATAATGTGATTGAAGCAGGCAATTGTGCGGTGCCTGATTGTGTTGGAAAATATTGCACTATGCTTTGCGAGGGTGTTTATCCAACTTCGGTCTATGAATTTATATTTATGACGCTGATTTTTATCGGTATTATGTCGGTGCGAAAACAGATAAAAGTGCCGGGGCTAATTTTCTGTCTATACCTCATGATCATCGGCATTGAACGCTTTTTGATTGAGTTTGTTCGGGTAAATGGTCGTTATGATTTCTTGGGCATGAAGCTATCACAAGCGCAAATTATTTCCATCGGAATGATGATTTTCGGGGTGCTTTTAGCCATTGCATTGACGGTTTATCATCGGCGAAAGGAGGGGGAAGCGAACAAGTCTAGTTGAGCATTGTCACATAAGGCGTTTTCCCTAAAAAAACGATAGGCACTTTAATGATGTGCTCAATTT
>JAHDHV010000078.1:1900-18769 GCA_020631155.1 Bacteroidota bacterium
GAAAATACTTTCCCTAGCAACTCTCATAATTCCAGTCAAAAGTCCTTTTTGTAAGTAGGGATTTTCCTTAAAAGCCGCTCCTAAAAATACTCGCATAAATTCAATTACCTTTGTATAGTAGTCGTTTTTGTAACCATTAATGATAGGTGTGTCATATTCATCCAAGAGAATAACGGCTTTTTTGTCAAAATGATTAAATAAATATTCACTTAAATTAATTAAGCTATATTCATAATTCTTTTGTGATGCTTCTTCGGTGATAATATTTTGGAATTCCTTCTTTTCAAAATTTTCCAATTTACTAGAGCGCAAAAGATACTTGTGTTTTTTATAAGTATCAGCAATGGTTTTTTTTAATCCTTCCAAACAACTTTCCCAATCAGTACCCCTAACTTTTCTCAATGAAAGACTAATAACAGGATACTGGTTTTGGTGTGCCTGACAAAATTCCTTATTCTTAGTAATTTTAAATTCTTGAAATAGTTGTTTGCTTTTTGGTTTTAGGATGTCAAAAAAATGTTCTGTCATAGACAGGTTCATGGTTTTTCCAAACCTACGAGGGCGTGGAATGAGCAGAACATGATCATCGCTATTGTAAAACTCTTCAATAAAAAGCGTTTTATCAACAAAATAGGCATTATTAACGATCATATACTCAAAATCAGCGTTGCCTTTTAGGATTCTCTTTTTTTTGGTCATTTTTGTCTGTTAAATGGCTATATAAGTGAGCTCAAATCTTTAATCTTCGATCTTGCGTGTATGTATTTAATAAACCTAATGAAAAGACTTTTGGTTTCCAACTATTACTTTATTTTATGACCAATTTACTAGCTAATAGTACCTCTGAGGTATGTAAACGGATAATATAAGTTCCAGATACTAAATTAGGAATTATTTTAGAAAATTGATTCACACCAGCTTTAAATTGTTGTTCTACAATGATTTGTACTTTTTTTCCTGATAAATCATATAATTCAACACTTCCATATTGAGGTTTTTTTAATGTAAATTCGAGCTGAATATTTTGTGCAGTACGGGCAGGATTGGGATTGATGGTTAAGGTAGATAATGGAGCAATATTTTCTGTAGTACTAGTAGGTGGGGGAGGAACAGGTGTATTTAAATTGTAGGTATACATAGAACGTCCAAAAGTAGCGGCAAGCAGGGTGCGCGTATCATTGTGTAAACGCAAATCATTGACAGGTACCATTGGCAATTTATCCCCTAAAACTTGCCAACTATCCCCCAAATCATTGCTTACCCAAACCCCTAAATCATTGGCAATGTACAAAGTATGGGCATCTGTAGGCTCAATAATGACATCATTAATAGGTACTTCTGGAAGATTTCCCGAAATATCTACCCAATTTAAACCTGCATCATCAGTGCGAAAAATATGTGATAAATAATCGTTATAACGATAGCCCGAAAAAGTAACATAGGCTACATCAGGCTCCTCATAATCAACGGCTATACCAGAGACCCAGCGATTAGGTAAATCCTCAACGATCAAAGTCCAAGTTTCGCCACCATCCTTTGTTAATTGTACATTACCGTCATCTGTCCCAACATAGATGACATCGCCATCAGAAGGGGCAACTGTGATAGTAGTAATGGTCGCAAAAGCAGTGCTTCCACTTTCATGTTCTCCTTTGGTTAAATCGGTACTGATAGGCTGCCAATTTACTGCTCGATTTGTAGATTTGTATAATCTATGAGTACCATAATATAAAATGCTTGGGTCACTAGGGGCAAATACATAAGGGGTATGCCAGTTTTTTCTATCAGAAGAATTAATGCCACTTTGTGCTGAAGAAAAATTACTACCGCCATTTACAGAGCGAAATAAATTACCCCATTGAGCTTCCGCATAAACGAATAGCGTGTCCGTAGGGTCTACTAGGGCAACAAAACCATCGCCACCCAATATATTTTTCCAGTCATCTGTAGCTCCTGTCAGGGTGCGATTTGTGCCATTATCTTGTGTGCCGCCATATCGTCTTTCGGGAAATTGTTCATCTACCTCACAGGCGTAAAATTGGGTTAAAGGCAATTGACTATGGCTCCAAGTTGAGCCACCATCTTTGGAAATGTATACACCACCATCATTGCCAGTCACTAAAAAATCCGCATCTAATGGATGCACCTCTAACGCATGTTGATCCACATGAATATTGGAGCTAGTGAGTGTCCAATTTTGCCCACCATTACTAGATTTAAAAATATTTAAACCCATCGCATAAACAGTATTATAGTCGGTAGGGTCTACTCGAAGATTACCAAAAAACCAACCAAAAGAAGCGTATAAATTGCCTAAAGGTTCATTGTTAACCTCCTGCCAAGAATCACCACCATTGGCTGTTTTATAAATGCCATCAAAATAATTGTGTACCGAATCGGTTGAGTAAGCGGCATATAAAATATCAGGGCGCGATTTAGCAATGGCCAAGCCTATACGCCCTGTTTGAGTATCGCTTTGAGGCAGACCGTTTTTTAGTTGCACCCAATTTTTACCTCCATCTTTACTGCGATAAATACCAGAAGTCTGGCCCCCATAAACGCGCCCCCAAACATGGCGAACTCGCTCCCACATTGCCGCATAAATAATGTGCGAACTGTCAGGATGTACCACCAAATCTATACAAGCCGTAGAGTCGGATATATACAAACTTTGCTGCCATGTTTCACCGCCATCATCAGATTGATAAACCCCTCTTTCGGGATTTGTGCTGTATAAATTACCTGCCGCTGCCACCCAAATTTTTTGCGAATCATTCGGGTCAACCACAATGCGGCCAATGTGCTGTGATTTCTCTAAACCAATATGTTTCCATGTTTCACCGCCATCCGTTGTTTTATAAAGACCATCTCCAAAAAAAGCTCCTGAAGTTGCCGAGCCATTGGCTTCACCTGTACCCACATACAACACATCTGGATTTTGCGGATCAATAGCCAGATTTCCAATAGATAAACTGCCCACATTGTCAAAAATGGCTTGCCAAGTGTCGCCGCCGTCTACGCTTTTCCAAACGCCGCCTACGGAAGCACCCACATAAATAATGTTTTTATTCGTTGGGTGTAAAGCTACATCTGTAATCCGCCCCCCTACATTTGTCGGACCAACAGACTCCCATGCTTCATTGTACTTTTTCGCCTTTTCTTTGGCAAAACGCACTTGTTGAATGGCTTTTTGATAGACTTCTGCATTGATTTCTTGATAAGGATAAGCTCTTTGACGGTAAAAATAATCATTAGGCATATTCATTTTATGGATTACTTCAAAGCCCTTTTTTTCTTTTGTTTTAGAAAAATTAATAACACTATTAGAGTAGAAAAGTAATACTAAACAGAGAAGGAAAACAGATAGTCCACTGCAAAAAAGAATGATTTTTTTCATAACTAACAGGCTTTGAATTTAATTTAGGAATTTGTTGAACGATAGATTGGTCTTAAAAGTAAAAAGTAAAATTACGTATTTTGTTGATAAAAAAACAATATAAAAATGATTATTCATCTACCTATTTTGAAGATTTCTTTTGCCTAAAAAATTGATAATAAAGGAGTTGTATGGTTTTTTTCATGAAAACATTGTTCAAAATGCAACGATTTGCAGAGGCGCAAGATTTTACGTCTCTCTACAAATCCAACAATAAATACCGCTTCAATTCCCAAATAAGCATGGCTACTTTTCGAGCACTGCCCCAGCGAAAATGCCCAATTTTCCCCGTTGAGTTGATGACGCGATGGCAAGGTACTACATAAGCCACTGCATTTTGTCCAACTGCTGTTCCGACTGCTTGTGCTGCTTTGGGTTGGCCGATTGCTGCTGCCAAATCTCCATAAGTTCGCAATTCTCCTTCTGGAATCTTCAGCAGTTCCTGCCAAACAGCTAATTGAAAATCAGTGCCTACCAAACAAAGGGGAGTAGGAGAGGATGCTGTATTAGGAGTGAAAATTTGCTGGGCTAGGGGAGTTGTTTCTTGTTCAGAATCAATGAGTGTAGCCTTAGTCCATTGCTTTTTTAACTGCTGTAGACCGCTTTTTTTTGCCTGCTCATCTCCAAAATGCAATTGACAAATCCCATAGGAATTTTTAGCCATAAAAAAATCTCCAAAAGGACTATCAAAAGCATGGTAGTAAATGGGTAGAGCTTGCTGTAGGGTAGCATCAGAAGGAGAGAAGCAATGCAAATGAACTTTTTTTAACAAAGTTTTAGGCGGAGGCGCAGGTTCAAACAATGTGCTCCCATTATTAGAATTGCTAGGCTTATTTAAGATGTGTTTTAGCGATTTGGGGTGCAGCAAAGCATAACATTGTCGAAAAGAAATGTCTGACCAGTGTAAAAAAATGTGATTGAGCTCTTTTTCTGTTAAACGAAGCTGCCGAAGTGCGGTATCAGGCGAAATTTCAAAGGCTTTTTGCATATCCTGCAAGTGCTTGATAATGTTGCTAATTTCGGTATAAAATGAATGGATAGAAGGTTTCATAATTTAATGTAAATATTGAATTCTGTAAATAAAATAATGAGAATAAATGATTTTTTTTAATAAAAGAGAATGATTTGCCAAAAGAATCGCAAATGTATAACACTAGCTAACATCGCCTGAATAAGTTGAAATAATATTTTCATTAATAAAAAGATAGATATTGTAGGCTTGTAGTATTTTTTTTTATTTCATGTGCTTTTTGAGGAAAGAAAAATCAACTATTTTCCTTTTTAAAAATAACAAAATACGAATCCTTTTAATTTGATTGATAAAGATTTTGATAATTAGCTGTTAATAAAATTTTATTTGCTGTATTTATTGGTAATTTGTAACACTTAGAATAGGCAAGTTAATGATTTGTTATCGAAAAAAACTTGCATATTGACGAATTTTTTACAATTTTGCAGAATAGAAAGGGAAATATTCCCTCACTTTGATTACCTTTTATCAATGCCTCCATAAAATGTTTGATGAGTATGATTATCAAACATTTCTAACAACCAATGAACCCATTCAATCATACTTACCACACTTCTTAGCTACTTAGTCAAGTTTATTAACTCATAGTGACATGATGTATATGCACTATGTCTAAACTAAACTTTCACTGCCAAATGATTTTAAGTTAGCATTTAAGTCTTTGATAATCTTTGTGTTATGTGTTTGTTTGTGTTATTTTTTAGATACTTTTAAATATAGTTTTTTTTGTGTAAACAAGTGTTTTTTTTATAAAAATGCGTAAATAAAGTATTCAAGAAAATAATTCGGCAAAATATTTGTGATCATATACAGAATTATAGAAATGGCTCCATCTACCAAAAGCAATCACAAGTACCAACACAAGCCATTCTTAGGGTCTGGTTGAACAAAAAGTCACCATGCCTACCACAATCAAAGACACTGCTGAATACTACTAACCATTAATTCATTTTTCGTACTAAAAATTCTAAGAATGATGCTTAAACTTACCTATTCTTTGAGTGGTAAAGGTATGCCCTTAGGTAAACATTTATACTTAGGTACCCTCTTTTTTCTTTGCTTACTTACTTCTGTCAGCCCTATACTGGCACAACCCTGTACCAGTGGGGTGAATGGTACTGTTTTCACAGATTACAATGCCAATGGCTCACAAGATACTTATGAAGTTGGCGTGGCAGGGATTCAAGTAACTGCCTATGATGATGGCGGAACAGCTTATGGTCCTGTTACAACTAATGCCAATGGAGAATACACCCTCCCTGTAGACGATAATACACAACTAAGAGTGGAATTTACAAGTATACCATTGAGTATGCGTCCCGGTCCTATGGGCGGCGGAGCAGGCTCTACGGTAGCTTTTGTGGTTGCCCCTCGTTGTAATGTTAATTTAGGGGTCTACAATCCGAATGATTATTGCGAATCGAATCCTCGATTGGCAGTTCCCTGTTACATCAATGGTGATCCACTTGCTGGTGGAACGGCAGGTAATTCCGATGTGTTGGTTGCTTTTCCATACAACAGCATCGGGCAGGATGTGATGCCGCAACACATCGCAAATGGCAATGAAATTGGGTCTACTTGGGGTGTTGCCTATAATAAGTATACCGAAAAATTATTTACAACCGCTTTCGTCAAACGCCATGTTGGACTTGGACAATTAGGTACAGGCGGTATTTATGTAACTGATTTTTCTGGTAGTACGCCTACCAATACTAATTTCCTTGATTTAACCGATTTCGGTATTGCTACAGGTGCCATAGGTTCTCGCGACTTGCCTGCTGATCTGGAAAATCCTAGTGCAGATGCCAATGCCTTTGGTAAGGTTGCCAAAGTCGGTTTAGGAGATATTGATATTTCGGACGATGGCAATATGCTTTGGACAATCAACTTGGCAGAAAAAGAGTTGGTATCTATTGATATTTCTACTTATAATGCCACAGGCGCAACACCTACAGCTAGTCATATAAATGCAGTTAACATTGACAATTTGACTTGTAGTAGTGATGGTGATATGCGTCCTTTTGGGGTGAAATACCGAGAAGGAAAAGTATACATCGGTATTGTTTGCTCTGGTGAAAGTAGCCAACAACGGTCTGCTTTACAGGCTGCGGTGTATAGCTATACACCGGGTACAAACAACTTTGTGGAGGAAATTTCCTTCCCGCTAGATTTCGAGCGTGGTAACTTGCCTCCTTATGCAGATGATCCTATATCACAGCCACCTGTGAGTAGTTGTAGTTATTGGGAAGCATGGACAGATGATTATACGAAATTTCATAATAGTCACCTTGAAAATGGTATTTGTTATCCACAACCTGTTTTGTCAGATATTGAATTTGATGTAGATGGCTCAATGGTTTTAGGCTTTTTTGATAGAGCAGGTCACCAATTAGGTCGTGCCAACTACAATCCGAATGGGGGAACAGACTTTTTAGGAACGGGTGTTGCTGGTGGAGATATTTTGAGAGTATACAACAATAATGGCACTTATCAGTTGGAAAATGGCGGAACAACAGCAGGCGGCGGCGGCTGCGGCACCGATAACAATGGCTTAGGTATCGGCGGCGGTGAATACTACTGTGATGATACAGGTGCAGGCGAAGAATCCGAAGCTGGTATGGGTGGTTTGGCTCTTTTATTGGGTTCGGGAAATGTAGTTACTTCCATTTTGAATCCTTATGAAACCATGTCAGGTGGTATTGCTTGGATGAATAATCAAACGGGTAAAGTAAGTCGAGATTATCAATTATATGCCGATGGTCCTTCCTTCTTAGGTAAAGCACACGGTTTAGGAGATGTCGAATTACTATGTGGTTTGGCACCGATTGAGGTTGGTGATAGAATATGGGCAGATACCAATGGAAATGGTATTCAAGACCCTAACGAACCCGGTATTCAAGGCGTGAATGTGCAATTATTTGATGCTTTGGGAAATGTGGTTGGTCAAACAACAACTGATTCCGATGGCGTGTTTACATTCTCCGATTTAAATCCCAATACCACTTATTTCATCGCTTTATCTCCTGATCAATTTGATCCAGCTAGTGGTTTAACCGTTAACAACATTCCTTTTGGCGCATTAACAACTCCCAATCAAGGCACTGGCAGCAATCCAGATATGAATGATTCGGATGCAGTGGGAGATGCCAATAGTGGTTTATTTGCCATTGATAACAATAATTTACCTTATATAGAATTTACAACAGGTGCACCAGGAGAAACAAACCACGATTTAGATTTTGGTATTTCTCCATTGGCTAGTGCGCCTTGTCCCGAATACATACAATCTGTACAATTAAGTGCTTCAGTTATTTGTTCAGGACAAGATGTAGAGGTTACAATTCAACATTTACCTAATACGGGAAATTTAAGAATTTTAGTCAATGATGGTAGTGTTTTACCACCTGTTCAATTATATGAAGATGGACAAACTGACGCAACTATTTTGTTGCCAAATGTTTCAGTAACACCAAATTCTACGAGTACAACTGTTTCTATTGCTTTTCCTGCAAACAATAGTACTTCTAGTATTCCTTATAACTTTTATGTGATTTTAGCTGAAAATAACCCTAATATCACAGACCCAGGCTGTTTACCTAGATATCATATTCCAGTTTCTTTAAAACCTACTCCTATTGCACAAGTTAGTTCAAATCAAAGTATTTGTAGTGGTCAATCTACGACCTTAACCGCTTCTGGAGGAACTTCTTTTAACTGGAGTAATAATGAATCCGGACCAAATATCACCGTTTCTCCGACACAAACAACAACTTACACCGTAACAGTTACCAATAATCACGGTTGTAGTGATGTTGCTTCGATTGTTGTTACTGTAACTGATCCAGAGGTGACGGTAGCAGCTCAACCTACAGCGATTTGTACAGGAGAAAGTACAACAATTACCGCTACAGGACAAGGCAATATTGTTAGTTATAATTGGAGTAATAATGAAACAGGTTCTAGTTTTACCGTTTCTCCAACACAAACAACAAATTATACCGTAACCGTAACAGATAGCAATAATTGTACAGCGACCTCCTCGGTTACCGTACAAGTAGAACAACGACCAAGCGTAACGATTACTCAGCCCGGTGCTTACTGTATGGATGAAGGCGTTCAGCAATTGACCGCTACACCTGCTGGTGGAACATGGGGTGGCGTTGCCAATGCACAAGGCGAAATCAATCCTTCTGCTTTGGGAGTAGGTACACATAATGTATCATACACCTACGGAACTAGTGCCAACTGTACGGCTACTGATCAAATAACAATTACTGTAGAAAGCTTACCAACGGTTAGCATTAATCCTGCTGGGCCTTATTGTTCAGATGAAATGATGCAACAATTAACAGCAAATCCTGCTGGCGGTACATGGGGTGGCGTTGCCAATGCACAAGGGCAAGTCAATCCTTCTGTTTTAGGTGTTGGTACGCATACAGTGACTTATAATTATACAACTGCCAATGGCTGTGCGAATAGTGCTCAAACAACGATTACCGTTCAAGGACCACCAACGGTTAGCATCAATCCTGCTGGGCCTTATTGTTTGGATGAGGGAATGCAAACTTTAACGGCGACTCCAGCGAATGGTATTTGGGGAGGTGTGGCTAACGCACAAGGACAAGTCAATCCTTCTATTTTAGGCGAAGGTTCTCATGTGGTGACTTATACTTATACCGATGCCGTTGGTTGCAGCAGCACAACACAAGCAACCATTACGGTCAATAATTTACCACAACCAGTCATTTCACAAAATGGTCCTTACTGTATGGATGATGGCGTTCAACAATTGACCGCATCACCTGCTGGTGGAACATGGGGGGGCGTTGCCAATGCACAAGGCGAAATCAATCCTTCTGCTTTGGGTATAGGTTCACATAACGTTACTTATACAACGGTAGGTTCGGGCAATTGCTCTGGTAGTACACAAATAACCATTGTAGTTAATCCATTGCCAAGCGTAAGCATTACGCCATCTGGTCCTTATTGTTCACAAGATGGAACAGCGCAATTAACCGCAACACCTGCTGGTGGAACATGGGGCGGTGTTGCCAACGCACAAGGGCAAGTTAGTCCAGCTACTTTAGGTGTCGGTACACATACCGTAACTTATACTTATACCGATGGCAGTGGTTGTACCAATACTAGCCAATCAAGCATTACGGTTAGTCCACAGCCAACGGTTAGCATTAATCCTGCTGGCCCTTATTGTTTGGATGATGGGATGCAAACCTTGACGGCTACTCCTGCGAATGGTATTTGGGGTGGCGTGGCTAATGCACAAGGACAAATCAATCCTTCTATTTTAGGAGAAGGTACACATAGCGTAACTTACACTTATACTGATGCAAATGGCTGTAGCAATAGCGATCAAATGACTTTTTCGGTAAATGATTTACCAGAACCTGTTATTTCCCAAAGCGGTCCTTACTGTATGGATGATGGCGTTCAACAATTAACGGCTTCCCCTGCTGGTGGAACATGGGGTGGTGTGGCTAATTCACAAGGGCAAATTACCCCTTCTACTTTAGGTGTAGGTTCACATACCGTAACTTACAGCACTGTTGGAAATAGCGGTTGTGCAGGCGATACACAAATTACGATTGTGGTAAATGCTTTACCAGTCGTTAATATAGCTACCCCTGCGACTCCTTACTGTTTGGATGATGGAATGCAGCAATTAACCGCAACACCTGCTGGTGGAACATGGGGAGGCGTTGCCAATGCACAAGGACAAATCAATCCTTCTATTTTAGGAGTTGGCACACATACAGTAACCTATACCTATACCGATGGCAGTGGTTGTACCAATAACAGTCAAGCAACGATCACGGTTAGCCCACAACCAACGGTTAGCATTAATCCTGCTGGCCCTTATTGCTTAGATGAGGGAATGCAAACTTTAACTGCTACTCCAGCAAATGGTATTTGGGGAGGCGTTGCCAATGCACAAGGACAAGTTAATCCTGCTATTTTAGGCGAAGGCTCACATATAGTTACTTATAGTTATACAGATGGCAGTGGTTGTAGCAGTACAACGCAAACGACCATTGTAGTGAATAATTTACCAGAACCAGTGATTACGGCTGTTGGCCCTTATTGCATGGATGATGGTATGCAACAATTAACGGCTTCACCTGCTGGTGGAACATGGGGTGGCGTTGCCAATGCACAAGGGCAAATTACCCCTTCTGCTTTGGGCGTTGGCTCTCATGTGGTTACTTATACAACCGTAGGCAATGGCAATTGCTCTGGTAGTACACAAACGACCATTATTGTCAATTCTTTACCAGTAGTCAATATTAATCCTGCTGGGCCTTACTGTATGGATGATGGCGTTCAGCAATTAACCGCTAATCCCGGCAATGGTACTTGGGGTGGCGTGGCTAATGCACAAGGGCAAATTACCCCTTCCGCTTTAGGCGTAGGTACACATACCGTAACCTATACTCATACTGATGCCAACGGCTGTACCAATAGTGATCAAATTACAATTACTGTTAATCCTGATCCAAGTGTGAGCATTAATCCTGCTGGCCCTTATTGTTTGGATGATGGTATGCAAACGTTGACCGCTACTCCAGCGAATGGCGTTTGGGGTGGTGTTGCCAATGCACAAGGACAAATTACCCCTTCTGCTTTAGGCGAAGGCTCACATATTGTTAGCTATACTTATACCGATGCGGCAGGCTGTAGCAGCACAACGCAAACAACAGTTGTGATTAATAATTTACCAGAACCAGTTATTACGGCTACTGGCCCTTACTGTATGGATGATGGCGTTCAACAATTGACGGCTTCACCTGCTGGTGGAACATGGGGAGGTGTTGCCAATGCACAAGGTCAAATTACCCCTTCTGCTTTAGGCATTGGTTCTCATACGGTTACTTATAGTACTGTTGGAAATAGTGGTTGTGCAGGTAGCACGCAATTTACAATAGTTGTTAATCCTTTACCAGTAGTGAATATTACCCCTGCTGGCCCTTATTGTTTGGATGATGGTATTCAACAATTAAGCGCGAATCCGGGTAATGGTACTTGGGGAGGCGTTGCCAATTCACAAGGACAAATTACACCTTCCGCTTTAGGCGTTGGTACACATACCGTTACTTTTACACATACCGATTCCAACGGTTGTACGAATAGTGCTCAAACAACAATTACAGTAACTGCTCCACCAACGGTTAGCATTAACCCTGCTGGACCTTACTGTATTGATGATAGTGTTCAACAATTGAGTGCCACACCTTCTGGTGGTAATTGGGGTGGTGCTGCTAATAATGACGGACAAATTAATCCTGTTTTATTAGGTATCGGTACTTATACGGTAACCTATTCTTATACTGATGATAATGGTTGTACTAGGAGTGATGAAATAACTCTTGAAGTACAAAATTTACCAGAACCTAATATTACCCCTGCTGGCCCTTATTGCGTAGATGCAGGTGTTCAGCAATTAACAGCTTCTCCTGCTGGCGGAACATGGGCAGGCGGAGCCAATGCACAAGGGCAAATTGATCCTGCTGCTTTGGGTGTAGGTTCTCATATTATTGGTTATACCATTACTGGAAATAGTGGTTGTGTAGGTGGTTCTCAAATTACCGTTGTTGTAAATGCTTTACCAGTGGTGAATATTGTGACACCTTCTAATACTTATTGCACCAATGATGGTATGCAGCAATTAACAGCGAATCCTACTGGTGGAACATGGGGTGGCGTTGCCAATGCACAAGGGCAAATCAATCCTTCCGCTTTAGGTGTTGGTACGCATGTCATCACTTATGATTATATGGATAATAACGGCTGTGCCAATAGCAGTCAAACAACGATTACGGTTAGCCCACAACCAACGGTTAGCATTAATCCTGCTGGTCCATATTGTACCGATGCAGGTATGCAAACTGTAACAGCAACTCCTGCTGGTGGAACATGGGGCGGTGTTGCCAATGCACAAGGACAAATCAATCCTTCCGCTTTAGGTGCTGGTACACATACCGTAACTTATACCTATACCGATGGAAACGGTTGCTCGGACAGCGATCAAATTAATATTACGATAAATAATTTACCAACACCAGCCATCAACCCATCAGGCCCATATTGTATGGATGATGCAAACGCGCAATTAACGGCTTCACCTGCTGGTGGAACATGGGGTGGCGTTGCCAATGCACAAGGGCAAATCAATCCTTCTGCTTTGGGTGCTGGTTCTCATACGGTAACTTATACAGTGACAGGTGCAGCAGGCTGTTCTGGAACAACACAAACAAGCATTGTGGTCAATCCATTGCCTGCGGTTAGCATCAACCCAATGAATACTTTATGTGCCGATGCAGGTATGACACAATTAAGCGCGACTCCTGCCAACGGTATTTGGGGTGGTGTTGCCAATGCACAGGGACAAATCAATCCTGCTGTTTTAGGCGCAGGTTCTCATTTAGTGACCTATTCTTATACCGATGCCAATGGTTGTTCTAATAGCGACCAAATAACGATAACCATCAACCCACAGCCAAGCGTTAGCATTAATCCTACTGGTCCTTATTGTATGGATGCAGGCACACAAACATTGACGGCTACACCTGCTGGTGGAACATGGGGCGGCGTTGCCAATGCACAGGGTCAAGTAACACCTTCTGCTTTGGGCGTTGGTTCTCATACCGTAACTTATTCTTATACTGATGGTAGCGGTTGTAGCAATTCAACCCAAACAACGATTGTTGTAGAGGCATTGCCAACGGTGAGCATTAATCCAGTAAATACTTTATGTGCCGATGCAGGCATGACGCAATTAACCGCATCACCTGCTGGTGGAACATGGGGTGGCGTTGCCAATGCACAAGGGCAGGTTGATCCAGCTACTTTAGGCGCAGGTACACATACCGTTACCTATTCTTATACTGATGGAAATGGTTGTGGAAATGATGCTCAAATTAGCATTACCGTTGAAGCCTTACCAGCCGTTAGCATCAGCCCATCAGGACCTTATTGTGCCGATGAAAGCATGACGCAATTAACGGCTTCACCTGCTGGTGGAACATGGGGTGGTGTTGCCAATGCACAGGGACAAGTAAATCCAAGTGTATTAGGCGCAGGCACACATACCGTAACCTATAGCTTTACAACAGCCAACGGTTGCAGCAACAGCACACAAGCAACGATTACTGTTAATCCACAGCCAAGCGTTAATATCAATCCTGCTGGTCCTTATTGTATGGATGCAGCTACGCAAACCTTAACCGCTTCTCCTGCTGGTGGAACATGGGGTGGCGTTGCCAATGCACAAGGTCAGGTAAATCCATCTGCTTTAGGCGTAGGTACACATAGCGTAACTTATTCTTATACCGATGCCAATGGTTGTTCTAATAGCGATCAAATGACCTTTACCGTCAATCCTCAACCGACTGTTAGCATCAATCCATCAGGGCCTTATTGCGCCGATGATGGTATCAGTCAATTAACGGCTTCACCTGCTGGCGGAACATGGGGTGGCGTTGCCAATGCACAAGGGCAAATCACGCCAAGTACATTAGGTGCGGGTTCTCATACGGTAACCTATTCTTATACAGATGGTAGCGGTTGTAGCAATTCAACCCAAACAACCATTGTGGTCAATCCATTGCCTGCGGTTAGCATTACTCCTGTAAGTAGCTACTGCGCCGATGATGCTATGCAACAATTAACCGCTTCGCCTACTGGCGGAACATGGGGCGGTGTTGCCAATGCACAGGGACAAGTAACCCCGGGTTCGTTAGGTGCAGGTTCTCATACCGTAACGTATAGCGTGACCGATAACAACGGTTGTACCAATATGGATCAAATTACCATTGTTATCAATCCATTACCAGTTGTCAATATTAACCCTGCTGGGCCTTATTGTTTGGAAAATGGAATGCAACAATTAACCGCTAATCCTGCTGGTGGAACATGGGGCGGTGCTGCTAATGCACAAGGACAAGTCAATACAACGGCTTTAGGCACTGGTACACATACCGTTTCTTATACTTATACCGACAGCAACGGTTGTAGCAATACCACGCAAACGACCATCCGCATCAATCAAGCTTCTGCTTCTGTGACAGTGACAAGTTCTTTAATTTGCTTAGGTAGTTCAACTACTTTAACAGCTACAGGTGGCGAAACTTACCAATGGAGCACAGGACAAAATGGCGCGACCATTAGCGTTAATCCTTCTTCAACAACAACTTATACGGTAACAGTAACCGATACCAACGGTTGTTCGGCAACTGCTTCTGCTAGTGTTGAGGTGGTTAGTGCGAATGCCGAAGCAGGCGATGACCAAAATATTTGTGTAGGAGAATGTGCTACTTTAGAAGCTACAGGCGGTGTTACTTACCAATGGAGCAATGGCGAAAATGGTGCATCTATCACCGTTACACCGACACAAACAACGACTTATACCGTAACCGTAACCGATGTCAACAATTGTACAGATACCGATCAGGTAACCGTATTTGTAGGCAGTGCCAATGTAGCAGCAAGCACACCAACACCTAGTATTTGCGTAGGTGCAAGTGCCACCATCACCGCAACAGGCAGCGGCAACTACGTTTGGAGCAATGGCGCAACGGGCGCAAGCATCACCGTTAATCCAGAAGTGACGATGACCTATACCGTTACCGCAACGGGCGATATGGGTTGTATGGCTGTAGACCAAGTAACCATCAGCGTATCTTCTGCAATTGCCGATGCAGGCACCGACCAAATTATTTGCGAAGGCAGTAGCGCAAGCTTTACCGCAACAGGTGGTATAAGCTATGCATGGAGCACAGGCGCAACAGGCGCGAACATCACCGTTACACCTACACAAAGTTGCGAAACCTATACGGTAACTGTAACAGGCGAAGGCGGTTGTACTTCTGTAGACCATGTTTCGGTAGTAGTTGGACATGCTAGAGCCAATGCAGGTGTGAACAGAAGCATTTGTTTAGGCGAAACGGCTATTTTAACGGCAACAGGTGGCGCGAGCTACCAATGGAGTACGGGCGAAACCTCTGCGACCATCAGCCTTGCACCGACCAGCACCAGAGATTATACCGTAACCGTAACCGATGCCAACGGCTGTAGCGATACCGATGTCGTGACGGTTTATGTGGGTAGCGTAACGGCAAGCATCCAAGATGTGGCACCGATTTGTTCGGGAGATTGTACGAATTTAGTGGCAAGCGGCGGCGTTGCTTACTCTTGGAGCGATGGACAGCACGGACCTGACATCAGCGTACATCCAACACAAACAACGACTTATACCGTAACTGTAACCGATGAATATGGCTGCTCTGAAACAGCACAAACAACAGTAACCGTACAAAATTGCGCGCAGGAAGTCACCCTAGAGGCGATTGACGATAATGCTACAACGGAGGAAAATGATCCCGTAACCATTAATCCAACAGGCAATGATGTATCTGGTACGGATGTGACAGTGACTCCAACAAGCGACCCAAGCAATGGAACGGTAACAACTAATTTGGACGGTACCTTTACTTATACCCCAAATGATGGCTTCTCTGGAACAGACCAATTTACGTATGAACTGTGTGATGCCAGTGGACGCTGTGACGAGGCAGTGGTGATTGTAACCATTCAGGAAGCACCCAATGGTGGCGAGTGCAGCGAAAACATTACGCGTTGTAGCAAACCATTGACACCAATTCAGCTTTGCCCTGAGTTCTGCGACCTGCCAAACGGACAAGCGGACTACATCAGCAGCGCGCATACGACCTACAACTGTAGCTTAAAACTCTTAGGTGGAGGTTGTATTCAGTATACTGCTTTACCGCTATTTGTTGGGCAAGAAACCTTGACGATTGTAGGCTGTACGGATACGCAATGTGATACGGTTTTTGTGACCATCAATGTACAGGAAGAAGATTGTAGTGATGGTTTGGCGCAAGATGATTCGCCGAATATAGCACAAGGCGACAACAGCACAGGCAAACAATCTAGCCTTGCTTTTGAGAAGGATTTGAACTTATCTTTAACCAAAACCTATCCTTCGCCAGCGCAAAACTATACGAATTTCCACTTTACCGCACCCGAAGGCGAGGTAATTGTAGAAGTATACAGTTTGGCAGGCGCGCTATTAAACAGCAACAAAATACAAGCCGCCAACGGACAAAACGCCTACCGCCTAGATGTCAGCAATTTCGCAACAGGACAATACATCGTCCGTTTCAGCAACGCCAAAACCAGCGTCAGCGCGAAAATGATGAAACAGTAAAGACGTAAAATCTTACGTCTCAACAATATACAATAATCATAGATTAACCGTCAAGACGTAAAATCTTACGTCTCAACAAATCCCTTCTATCCAATAATCAAATGGATGGAAGGGATTTTTTTATTTTATAAACGGATTCGTAACGCTGATTTCCAATCGGCG
>JAHDHV010000079.1 GCA_020631155.1 Bacteroidota bacterium
TAGTACATTACTAGACAAACTTATGCTTTGTTCTAAGTCAGTATCTAATAATAAATTTTTTGTAAAAGGCTGGTAACCAATAAAAGAAGCGGTTAGAGCTACAGAATCACTAGGAAGGGTAAGGCTAAAAAAGCCGTAGGCATTGGTGGTTGTACCAGATAAGGTGCGAGCATCGTAAACGTTTGCACCGATTAATTTTTCGCCGCTGGATGCATCTTCTATATAGCCGCTAATGGTATATTTTTGCTGTGCATAACTGTTGTTGAGAACCAATATAGAAAGCCCTAGCAATAGGACGTACCTTAGCCTTAAATGCAAACATAAGTGTTTCATACATTGTATTGTGGTGTTTGAATAATAAAGTCGTTTTAGGATCGCTTGTCGGCGATTACGCCAATTTTAACGTAATTGTTAAGGGGTAAGGTTGCTAGGTAGGTAAAAAGCTTGATATTTTTTTATGGAAAAAAGCGCACTTTATATTTGATTGACATATGCCTCTTTGCCTATAAAAACAACAGGCACTTTCGTGATTTTTTTGATTTTGTGAGCAATTAATTCTTTGTAGTATCTTTGATTTTCCATTTGCTCTGCCGCTTCGGTTAGTTTTTTATTAATGCGTTTATGTAGCTTTGTTTTCGATTCTTTGGGGATTTTGGGTAGTTGTTTCATTTCCATGACTATACCATATTTTGTTGTATTATGTGGCAAAAGTAGAATGTCATAACGAACATCACCACTTTCGTGATTAGATTTGATGATGTAGTCATCGCCTAAAACAGCGAGTAATCCCAATAAATAGGCTTGATACACTCTTTCAGGTTTGTCTTTTTGGATGTCAAAATAGCTAAAGGTATCGCCCATAATTTCACGAAAACCTTTCTCAAATTGTGCCAGTCGATTATTTACCAAATGCTTCATTGTTTCATACAAAACTTCCTTTTTCAACTGTACATCCTCTTGTAACCAACTAATGATGATGTCTTGGAAAACAGTTTTGACTTCATAATTTGGTATTTTTAATGTATATCTCTTTAGTTTTATCTGTTTATCTGTAGTCAGATAACCACTGAATAATAAAAGTGTCCACAATAATTCTTTATTGGTATCAAAATCCTTAAAAACAAATTCTTCGTGAATTGTTTGTGTTACTGTACCATCTGCCAATAAGTTTTGTAAAATGTCGTAATTTTTACGTTGATCTCTTTCTAAAATTCTTTTTTTGATTAAAGAATCGGTGCCTGTGTTCACCCAATGGGGTTTGAAGCCTTCCGAATGTCTGTGAATATAATTGATGATAGACCAAGGGTTATATATATGTCTTTGTTGCCCAAATTGATAGCCATTGTACCATGCTTGAACACCTTCAAAGTGATCGCCTATATCAAAATAGGTTAAGAGGTCTTTAGTTTCTCTTTCTGTAAAGCCAAATTTATCGGAAAAATAATGACTGGTTAGGGAGAAAATACCTACATTATTCATCTCGGAAAAAATGCTTTCCCTAGCAATCCGCATGATTCCAGTGATCAAGCCTTTTTCCAAATATGGATTATCTTTAAAAGCTCCACCCAAAAAAACCTGCATAAATTTGATGACTTGTGAATAATAGCCTTCGCGATAGCCTTCAATAATGGGCGTATCATATTCATCTAGCAAAATAATTACTTTTTTTCCATGATGCCTATATAAATATTTACTTAATTTCAATAAACTATAAGCATAGGTATCTTGCGATGCCTTTTTTTGCATCATTTCCAATAAATCATTTTTTTCAAAATCCAGAATTTTTGAAGAATCTAAAAGGTGCATGTATTCAATATGTAATGTAGATAATGTGTTTTTTATATTATTTAAACACTGCTCCCAATTTTCCCCTCGAATACTTTTAAAAGAAAGCGTAATAACAGGATACTGATTTTGATGTATCTCACAGAAAGACTGGTCTTTACTGATGTTGAACTCTGAAAATAAGGCTTTGCTTTGTGGTAGGTTTACATCAAAAAAATGTCGGGTCATAGATAGGTTCATTGTTTTGCCAAAGCGACGAGGGCGCGGTATCAATACTACATGATTCGCATTATCATAAAATTCTTTGATAAACAAGGTTTTATCAACAAAATAGCCATTTCTATTAACCATATAATCAAAATTGGCATTACCTATGAGTAGTCGTTTTTTTGGTTTCATATTGATTAATTTATTCAGGTATTTCTTCTTTTTTAGAAAGCTAAAAATACTATTTATTTTGGTTTTTTTCTAAAAAATATTAGTAAAAAATAGAAGCTTTTTTACCGCAAAAGCAAAACTGTTCCTTTTTGAACTTCTCTTGTTGTGGTGCCTTCGGCTGTTAAATCATATTCTAACACCCAAACATATACACCCATGTTTAAAGTTTGATTTTGAAAAATTCCATCCCAATACTCATTGTCAATATCGGTAGTTTCAAACAGGCGTTTGCCCCAGCGTGTAAATACTTGAAAGCGAATATTTTGCACATTGCAATTGGGAAAAGTAGCCATTAAATGGTCATTGATGCCATCTTCATTCGGGGAAAATGCGGTGGCAACCATTCCCTCACAAACAGGGCTGCAATCTACCTCCTGAATTGTGGCTGTGCCGCTCACTGTGCCGATGCAATCTTCGCCGTCCACGCTAAGGAGGGTGTAATTTCCGATGGTATTGGTTTCGAGTAGGTAAGGGGAGGAGGTAGTTACAACAGGAGTTTGCGCTTGCCCGTCAATGGCGTAAACGATTTCCCATGCAGCCACCGAACCTGTTAGCTCAATGGGAAGGCTCACTATGGTAAGGCTATCTATGCAGATGGTTTCGGAGCCGCTAATGCTCGCGCCAATGCTACAACGACAATCAAATGTGCCTTCTACCGTTTCGCCACAACCGTTGCTGTTGTTAACCTGAAATGAATAACTATCGCCATTGTTGAGGGGTGTACTGTTGAATGTTCCATTCTCAAAAGTGCCTACATTACCTGTAATGCTGTAATCATCTGGTGTTGTGCCAGTCACCTCAAAGGAAACGGTAAAGCTTTGTTTGTCATCGCTGCAAATCTGTTGCACATTCTGTACTTGGGGCGTTGTGTTATCCTCTACAACGGTTACTGTAATGGATTCAGAGCCACAGGCACCCGTACTTGGCGTAATGGTGTAAGTCGTTGTTTCTGTGGGATTTGCTACAGGGTTAGGGCAGTCAGTACAACTTAGACCTGTGGCGGGTGTCCATGTGTAACTGATGTCAGAGTTGGAACTACTACAGCCTAAAGTTACGCTTTCGCCTTCACAGATACAAATATCTGCGCCAGCACAAGCAAAGTTAATATTGGCAGGCACAAAAGCAGCATTGAGAATGACGCGTTGAGCGTTAATAATTTGTTGTAGGAAAGTGCTATCTACAATAGGCGCGCCAGCTCCAGAACCTAAAAAACTAATCTCATAACTGTGCCCACCACAATAATACATATTCCCACCTGACAATGCTCCATTTAAATCTGCACCTGATACCACATGCTTTTGACTTGTATTATCATCTAGTTGGATAGAGCCATAAGCCGTTGGTTTCCATGTGCTGTTATTAGCAAACAAAAAAGAACCTGTACTTCCCCAAATATAATTAGAAAAATCGCCATCAAATTGCATAATAGGCAAATCATTTTGCATGTATATGTAGTTTGATATAAATATATCATCATCTTCCTCTAAATCTTGAAAACCTGCTGTTGTTTGGTATAAACCTAAGTTTTCAAAGGCCATAATGCTAATACATTGCGCTAAAAAATTGCCCCCACCATTCACAAATTGTTCAATAGTAGCCACATAATTTCCATCAACTTGATTAACTTCAATATGTGGTTGAAATACAAAACTATTACACTCTGGATTGGCTAGGAAGTCTGAATTTGAGATGGTAGTGTAAGGAACATCGGCTGCTCCAAATAGAATAATGCCAACATCTTCAAAACCCCCATCTGTGAGAATGGCAATTTTGGGTGGAATACGTAAGGTATAGCGTACATCTACAGCTATTTCATCAGCTATTTGATATACAGCAATATCATTTCCATAATTTTGAATAATATCCTCAATTCTTTGATTATCATTAGCTGATGAGCTAGAAGAATTGCAAAGTGCGGAGGTTGAATTTTCTTGTACATCTATAATAAAAGCACTAGCTCTAAACTCATGGTTTTGTGCCGCTTCAGTGGCTGTTTGTGGGAAAACTTTAGCTGCATTGGCGGTAAAGTCCGTTTCATCTTTTTGTTTGCCTGCTTTAATCACCCACTTTACAGTTATCCCTTCCTCTAATAATTTGTAGACTAAACCATATGCTTTGATATGGAAACCTTCAAAAGAGGTGAAAAGAAAGTTATTAAAAATTGTACTTTGTTTAGCATTATCCATTGGAATAATATAAGAGTTGGCAGCTATCGTTTCTACGTTAGCAGAGGGATTGGGAAGTTCTTGCGCTGCTATATTTTTTATACTTAAAAAAAATAAAAAATAAACTAAAAATATTGATATAATTGCTTTACTATGCATAAGTGTTTTTAGAATTTAAGAGGATGGAATAATTTACCTCGTTTTTAAAACAAGAAATAAGAACTGTCTGTTTGCATGGACAACGCAAAGTCTGTAGTTATCAGTACAATTTAGGGTAATAAACGATTGCTTTTTTTAGCCTTTTGGATATTTGGCTTTTTAGCTTTTTAGCTTTTTAGCTTTTTGGCTTTTTGGCTTTTTGGCTTTTTGGATATTTGGCTTTTTGGATATTTGGCTTTTTAGCTTTTTGGATATTTGGCTTTTTAAAAATATTGTTTTTGGGTTTTGCTACCGATTTTTGCTTTGCCTACGCTTTTTTTACTGCTAGAACAGGGTCATGAATCTGCTCTATCCGTAAAAAAAGATGAATTTTGTGTATGCTTATTATTGTAGAATTACTTAGTGCGAAAACAGTGAAAAATTGTTTTTTTGAGATTTAGGAAATATCTTTGTAAATTAATATTTATTTTGAGCCGAGAAAATCCCCCAATTATGCAACAGAATACTACAAAAAACAAAGTAGATAAAAATGAATTACAGCATCAAATTGTATTGACACTTTTGCCCAAAGTTGGCAATATTACAGCAAAAAATTTGGTGAGTTACTGTGGAAGTGCGGTAGGGGTTTTTGAGTCTACGACTAGACATTTACTGAAAATACCGGGTATTGGCAAGCATATGATTCGGTTGTTGCGAAATTATGGGGAGTATATGGAGAAGGCAGCCGAGGAAATGACTTTTATTGAAGCTAATGATATTCAGCCCATTTTTTATGCTAGTCCTGCTTACCCACAACGCTTAAAAGTATGCATAGATAGTCCTGCTTTGTTATATTATAAAGGTACGGCAGATTTGAACGCTCCGCACATCATTAGCATTGTCGGAACGCGAAATGCAACTGACTATGGGCGCGAACTTTGCCAGCAGTTGTTGATGAGTTTGAAAAAATACAAACCTTTGATTATTAGTGGTTTAGCTTATGGAATTGATTATCATGCACATCGGATTTGTGTGCAAGAGGGAATAGCAACAGTTGGTGTTTTGGGGCATGGTTTGGATCGCATTTATCCACCACAACATGAGCCTTTGGTAAAAAAAATGTTGCCAAATGGTGGTATATTAACAGAATTTCGCAGCGATACGCTACCTGATCGCAGCAATTTTCCGCAGCGCAACCGCATTATTGCAGGTTTAGCCGATGCAACGGTTGTGATTGAAACGGCAAAAAAAGGGGGAAGTGTCATTACGGCACATTTGGCAAGTGCTTACAATCGAGATGTTTACGCCTTCCCGGGGCGAGTGCAAAATCCATATTCGGCAGGCTGCCATGAGTTGATTAAAAAAAATATGGCTGCTTTGATAGAATCGGGAGAAGATATTATTAAAAACTTGGGGTGGATAGCCGCAGAAGAGCAACCTAAAGCGGTGCAAAAGCAACTGTTTGTTAGCTTAAATGAGGTGGAACAGCGCGTTGTTGACATTTTGCAAAACAGTGAGGCCGCCACCCATTTGGATGTTATTCGCTCAAAAGCACAACTACCAACTAGCCAACTAGCAGCCACTTTGTTGAATTTAGAATTAAAAGGAGTGCTGCGAACACTCCCCGGAAGTCAATATAAGTTGGTTTGATAGAGGAAAACGAATACTCTCGTCTCATATCTCCTGTCTCACATCTCCTGTTTCCTATCAATATTTTTCTTTAGAATTTTTCAAGATATTGTGCAACAGTTCTTTAGCGCGGAATAACTGCGCTTTTACCGTACCTAATGGTAGGTTCATTTGATGTGCAATTTCGTCGTAAGATAATTCTTTAAGGTATCGCATTTCAATAAGGCGGCGGTACTTAGGATTTAGTCGCTCAATAACGCTTCGCATCAATAAAATGCGTTGTTTCTTCATGTAATCCTCTTCGGGGTCCAGATTATCTGCCTTAATATCGCGGCTCGAACCGCTGCTATCATCATCATTAACAGGTTCATCTAGCGAGAAGGTTTCTAGGCGTTTTTTGCGAATAAAATCAATGCAATTATTGATGGCAATACGGTATAACCATGTACTAAATGCATAGTCGGGGCTGTATTTTCCCAAATTATTAAAGGCTTTGCCAAAAGCTTCGATGGTTAAATCTTCGGCATCGTCTCGGTTATTGACCATCTTCTGAATCATGAAAAAGATGGAGTCTCGATAACGAGCCATTAACTTACCATAGGAACGCTGATCGCCATTCAAAGCCAGCATTACCAATTCGTTGTCCTGTTGCGCTCGGTCGGTTTTTCGCTTTTCGAGGTTAATGCGTAACTTTAAGCTACTTGCAAGGCTAATCGGGTTGCGATAAGGCTCATAACCCGCGCCTGTGATCACTAAAATATCCTGTAGTTTTTCCCCTACAGGAACGACCAAATTAAATCTGCCATGCTCGTCTGAGTAGGCCGCATTCATTCTATCTGATTTTAAGTAAACATTACAACCAGATATGAATTCTAGCGTTTTGGTATCTTGTACAACACCACTTATACTTATAGCACCCTTTGTTTCCATTTAATTTCTTTGTTCAGTAGCAGTGAAGGTATAAAGATTATATAATAAAATAAATATAGAAAATCCAGAATAGGAATCATCCATAAGGATAAACTGCTGTTTAATTTTTTTAATATTTTTTTAAATAAAGCCAATTGTATAATTGCTCTCAAAATAAATAAGATAATTACAATTGTATCATGATTGTGTAACAGTAATGTAATAATTGCACTTATATAAAATAAGCTGTGCGAAAGAGATAACAGACCTAGCAATAACTGAAATATCCAGTGGTAATGTTTGCCAGTGCTCAGATGCCGTTGTTTTTGTTGATACCAAGCTGCCCATGTTTTGGGCGGTTCTGAGTGGCAAAATGTCTGTTTATTGATTTCAATTACTGTATTTTGATTGTTGGCCATTCTACCAATGAGCAAATCATCATCTCCTGAGTGGATATGCTTGTGTTTGGCAAAACCATTTATACCATAAAATACGGATTTGTGATAGCAGAGGTTACGTCCTACGCCCATATAGGGCATTTTTACTAGCGCAAAAGACAAATATTGTATGGCTGTGTATACAGTTTCAAACTGAATACATTGGTTGAGCAAGGTAGGAGTTGCATAATAAGGGCCGTACCCCAAAATAATGGCGACTCCTGTTGGGTTTTTTGTTTGTGTAAAATGTTGTACCATTATCCGAATCCAGTTCGCACTACTAGGCACACAGTCCGCATCGGTGAGCAGCAAAATGTCATGTTGACTATTGGCAATGCCTGTTGTTAGCGCAAATTTCTTGCCAAGCATATTCCTTTTACTATCAGCAGTATTTACTATGACTAATTTTGTGTATTTTTTTTTAAAATTTGCTAATACAAGCTGTGTTTCATCTGTTGAAGCATCATTAACAACAATGACCTCAAAGTGAGGATAATTTTGTTCTAAGATGCTAGGCAGATACTTTTGTAGATTCTGCGCTTCGTTTTTGGCACAAATAATAACCGATACTGCGGGAAATTCCGTAAGTTGATTTGTCGGTATATTGACATTGTTAGCTGCTTTATAAAATGCCAATCTACTGAAAATCAATAAGTAGTAGAGTAATTGGATGGTAGTTGTTGCAATAAATAGATATAATAAAAAACAGTTCAATTGTAGGAATAGTTTTAGAAAAAATTAGGCCAATAATTAGATTTTAAAATGACTTGACTATGGATGTTTAGACTTTTGGCTTTTTGGATGTTTAGAAGTTACTAATGTCTACTATACCAAAGACAGCTTAGAATTGTATTTTTTTATAGGCGAAGCCTATACGTTTGGTTCGGCGCGAGGTGGAATCTCGCCCCTGTAATCTAACAGGTGTGAGGCTTTACCTCGCTCCGAACCAAACTCGTAGCCTTATATCTTATGTCTGGGTACTTACCTATTTTATATAAAACTTTCATAAAAAAAGGCAAAAGTAATCTTACACTTTTGCCTTGTATGTTTTATGAGCATACTAACACTTTGTTTCTAAAATTGCTATTTAGATTTTTGGATATTTAGACTTTTGGCTTTTTGGATATTTAGCTTTTGGTATAGAAAGGCTGAAAAACCAGAATGTATTGTGTTTTCTGCCTTTTAAGACAGCCACATTACAGAAGTTATCCAAAAAGAAAACACCCATCAAAAAAACACCTAATCACGAATCTACGGAGCAACGCTTTGGATAATGCTAATTGAGTGTGTCAAGAAAAAAGGGTTTTCCTATAAGAGCTATTTACCTTAATCTTATAAAGTGTCCTTTGCCTTACGTTTTTTTCCTTTTTTTCTTGATAAAAAAAGAAAGAAAAAAATCAAGGCTGTGAAACTTTTTCGCTAAAAATTGGTATGAAACGCTAAAATCTCCTAAGGTGATACTCTTTTTCCAATCAAAATAAGTACATGGTAATCAATAATTAAAATATTAATTTAAATTTACTGGGCTTTTAGAATTCGTATCACTACGGATATTTCTTAACGCGTTTCATGCCAATTTTCTTAACGCAAAAACTTTCAAGGCCGTTTTGCAACACCAATAAAAAAAAGAATATTTTATTTCTTTCATTTGAATAGCATTTGGTTATTCCCTAAATTTCTGACACACTCTGCTAATTTAGATAAATCAACGCTTTTAAACTTGTTATTCGCTGATTTTATTTTGCAAAAAACAGATTCTACAAAACAGCAATTTAGTTGTTTTTATATGTTTTTAAGTTTCAGGAGTTTATGTTTTTTTCAAACCTTAAAAGGTGTGACCCCACTGGGGTCAAAGAACCTCACTTTGCTTTTTTCTAACATACTTTGACCGCTCTGCGGTCACTGGACAAACAAATGACCCTAGCAGGGTCAAAGTATGTTAGTTGGAAATGATAAGCTAGTAATACGACCCCAGCGGGGTCGAACCCTTTTGGAAAATGCAAGCCCCTATTAATTAGTGATTTATGTATTTGATAATGACTATCTTTAATCTTATTTTCTCATTTTGAAATCAGCGAATAGCAAGTTTCAACTTTCAATTAAGTAACATCTATTTAGTAATCACTAGCTTTTCCATCCAGTTTGATTGTCCATTATTTAGATGAACAAAATAAATGCCTTTGGATAAATGAGCGATATTTAAAGGAATAATGCCGTTGCTTTGTTCGTTTGGCTGTTGCTGAGTAGCACATATTTTTCCCTGAATATCAAAAATAGAAATGACGATATTTGAATTTGAAGTTGTAACTTTATTTTGCTGATAATAAATTGCTACTTGTTGTTGTGCAGGATTTGGGTGCAATTGAGCTCGGAATACTGGTTTTTCAGCATCGGTTTTAGCCAATAGTTGCCCAATATTTAAGGTATAATCCTCAACCTCGCCATTAGTGAGTGCCTCACAAGCGGACACAAACTCATCATCAGTCATGGCAATTCGCAGTCGTGTATTTCCTAGTTTTGCCTTATCAGAAATTCTAATAAGTCCGCCTGCTGTTTCTCCTTCCCCAAAGGTAGAGGTTTTTCGAGTGAATACTTTTTCTTTACTGTCAAAAGTGCTGCTTTGATCAAAATCAATCCAAATATGCCAATATTGAGGCACTTTTTCGGTTTCTTTAGGGTAGCCTGTTTTAAGTAAAATATTATGTGATAAGTGACGATAGGCTTGAAAAACAATAGTTGTATGCTTGCCATAACCTTGGTCATTCCCACTTTTATATTCAAAGCTGCCAAATTTAACACTGCTAATCCAAGCTGCTGTGGTACTACTACTCTCAGAAGTGCAGTAATTTCCTTCTTCACAGTCAATGGTTACGGCGGTGATACTACTGCTATAATAGCTTTCTCCACCATTTTCACAAACTGCTTGTACACCAATATTGTATTCTGTACAAGGTATTAAGCCTTCAATACTCGCGCTATTGCTTGGCGGTGTAAGGATGCGCCATTCGCTGGTGCCTTTCACTTTGTAGCGAATGCGGTAGCTTGCTGCGCCTTCAACGGCTGTCCAAGCGGTTAAAAAATAATTGCCTGTTGCTTCGGTTAAGCGTAAATCGTTTGGAGTATCACAAACAAATCCTTCTATGGTGGTAAAAAAAGCACTTTCGTTAAATTCACTGCTTTCTTCATCACAGTGGCTTTTTACCTGAAATTCATATTCCGTACTAGCTAATAAATTTTCTAATGTATAGCCAACTTGCACATTTTCAATAATTTTCCAAGTATTTTCTTCGGTTATTTTATAGCGAATATCGTAACTATTGCCATTAGCATACCAATCAAGAGCCGCTGTTTTGTCTGTAATCTGTTTAGCCGTAGCGTTAAAAACAGGTAAGCAACTGCCATCGTTCACATTTCCAAAAAATAATTCCTCTGAAAACTCGCTATCATCGGCAATGGGGGCGGAGCAAATGGATTTGATTCTAAGTTTAAAAACGCTATTGGCATCTAACTCATCAATTTTGGTACAGGTATCTTCAGTAATAAAATCCGTCCATTTATTAGCTAGTGTTGGCCAAACTCGTCTATAGTGAATTTCTGAAACATAGCTCAATACGGCAGGCGACCAGCAAACGTCCACTTTATCATTGGTCAACCATTCTATCGCAATATTTTGAGGCGGATCACAGCTTGCGGTAGTGGTAAAAGTGTGAATACCGGGTGTATAGCTACTTTCTCGACCTTCGCAAACACTCGCTACTTGAAATTGATAGATTGTTCCCATTGTTAAATTATCCAGCACATAATTAGTCTGTTCAATATTTTCAATATATTCCCACTCTGCACCAGCTACACCAAACAATTTATAGCGTAAATTATAGGCAACAGCATCTTGTCCTTGATTCCAGCTAACGCTTCCCGTTGTATTGGTTACAGATAAAATACTTAAAGTCGTAGGAGCTTTGCAAAAAGAACCTGTTGTAAAATTTACTGTATTGGTATAAGGGCTGGTAAATCCGCCTGGGCAATTGGTTCTCACTCGCCCTTGATAAACGGTTTCTTCCTCTAAAATTTCAAAAAAGATTTCATTGTTAAAAACCTCGCGTTGTTGCCATTCATCATCGCCCACCTTTTTATAATCAAAAGTATAGCTTTCAAAATATTCTGCTTCATCCCAGCGCAGCCGGGCATTGTTCAAACTGGTATTGACAACCTCTAAACCTGTGGGTTTGGTGCAAAATGGAAGGGTGGAAAAAGTGGCAATATTTCCAAAAGCTCCAAATAAAGAACTATTACAAACAGCTTGTATTTGTACTTCATAGTCGCGGTCATTGTTCAAACCTGTAAGGGTAAATGGGTTGATATCGGCAGCTTCAAAAAGCCAATCCTCTTGCCCCACTATTCGATAGCGCAAATTGTAGGTGGTCACCCCCGGAATTGGATTCCATGCCAGCGTAACTTCATTAAAAGAGGCGGATAAAGCGCGTAAATTAGTGGGAGTATCGCAACTTTCATCGGGCAGGGTGAAGGGGAGAAGTCCCGAATATTCGCTTTCGTTTCCTTCGGTATCACAAACCGTTTGCACTTGTATTTCGTAGCTCACCTTAGCATCTAAATTATCAATAGTGATGCTGTTGGTGACAGTGGTTAATATTTTCCAGTCGTTGGTATTGGTTCGGCGGTAGCGCACTCGGTACATCAAAGCATTGGACTGATCCGCCCAGCTGATGTTTGCTGAGGAAGCGGTGAGTTCGTCAATTTGTAGTGGGATAGGAGGGACGCAAGGCGTAAAATCGGAGCCTTCTATGCGAATATTGTCAATGTATATATTGTTGCCAAAACGACAGACAGTAGTGAAGGCTACTAAAACTTCTTGCCCCTTGAATGGGTCTAAACTAATGGCTTCGGTGCGCCAATGGTCGCAGTTGAGGGGGAGAAATTGGGTATTTTGCCCTGTTCCGCCTACGGTGTTGAGGGCACTGCCTTCTTTTTCGTAAATATTTTGATAGCTCTGCCCGCAATCTGTAGAAATAGAAATATTGAGCCTATCGGCAAAATCATTGTTAAATGGAATGTGTGCTAAATCAAAAGAAAGCAAAGCATTAGCCGTATTACTCAAATCTACATTGGTTACTAACATATCCGTTTGCCCTTGTCCAGTAGTGTATTCAAAATTTTTCATCACTAAAGTACGGGTGCCATTATCACTACAGGAACCCCCAAAGTTCACAATTTCCCAAGTATAACCGTTATCAGGATTAATGACATGCCATTTGCTAGACAAGCCATTTTCAAAGCTATCATACAGTGGAGGCGTGCGTAAGGCTAAATATTCAAACTGTCTTTGGTGCTCGTTATTATCAGTATTTTGATCCGACAATCCATTGGGCTCTGATACAGTGACAGAAACTAAATGTGGACCTTCGGCAATGGTCAAGGCTGGTGAGAGCAACACATTAACTGCCTCGCCTGTTTTTAAATTTCCGTCCCAAGTTTCGCTAAAACCAATGCCACCATCTAATTGATAATCAATGACTGCTGAATTCAAAGTTTGCTCTCCTAAATTAACTATTGTTACTGCTAAATCAATGCGGTTGGAGCAGTTAAATTCGGTAGGAGAAACAATGTCAATAATGGCTATATCTCGATCTACCAAAGAACCACAAGCTCTTGATGCTAAGATACTTGGACGCAATAACTCTAAAGACAATCGCGCCCGTTCTTTTTGCCCTTGTGTAAACAAATGTTGGCAAATAAAAGGACTGTAATCCATATAATTTTCTCGCAAATCTTCACTATCACCACGCCCCCCAAGCGAGGTCGGGCGATATGGATTATAGGGATTGGTATCATCATCGTCCGTTTGGCAACTGTTGACATATAGCGCGCAACTCTTAAATTTTGCTGTATTATCTGGTGGCGTATCGCACACATAATCGCCTTCTAATAAACAGTTATTATTTTTACAACCCGATAAAAAAGTATGTTCTAGGTTAAAATAATGCCCTACTTCGTGAACAGCAACTTTACTACTATCAGCACTATTACCAAAGTAGTTTGCTTCACAAACAATGCCATCTAAATGACTACCCGGTGAAATAGGTACATACGAATAACCAACAGGTACATTGGCATTTTCCCCAAATTCCGAATGATAAATTTCCTCAACTACCCAAAGATTCATATATTCAAAAGGATTCCATCGTGTTTTATCCTTCATCAAACTGTCCTCAATGGTTGTTGCAATATCAATATCTGTATATTCTTTCAATGCCCAACGTTTAATACCATTGGTTGCATTGCCATCTGGGTCAATAGAAGCAAGGCAAAATTCTATTTCCATATCCACACCCGAACTTGGATCGTATAGTCCTTTGTTACGAAAAGCATCATTGAGGTGTTCCATTGCTTTATACACTTGATTATTGGACAAATCAGCTCCCGTAAATGGGTTGGCAGGGTCGTAAATAAGGTGAACAACAGTAGGAATGGTAATAACGGTTACCTCTGCTGTTTCTACTTCTTTTTTATTGCTAAATGATTGATTTTTAAGCTTTTGTTCAATGTGTTTAGCAATTAGTTCATTGTTTTTTTGATGCTTTTTTAAACTGTTTGGCTGTTGTTTAACATATTGCTGTTGCAGCCAATCAGAAGCACACCAATGATTTTGAGCACAGGTATTTTGTGCCATCAGTATATAATACAAAGATAGGATAGCGTAAAAAATATAGCGGCCATGCATAGTATTTTGGTTTTGTGATATAAAAGATAGGCACTTAAAATTGTTGAATTGGTATGTTTTTAAGTGTAAAACAAATTGATAGTCAGTTAGTTAAGTGTCAGGTATTATCTGATTTAACATTCAACAATAAAATTTTAAGTTGTTTAAAGTCTAGTTTGTGTTTCTTAACATTAGTGACACACTGCCTTATATTTTGACTTTCAAAGTAAGTGCCAAGCACTTTTTAATTATGCAAAACTTTGTTCTAAAGTATTGACTTTCATTTTTTTAATCAAAAAAAGTGTCATTGTTTAGGTGTTTATATTGAAGATGTTAAAATAGCATATCTCCAGAAGCAAAGCTACGAGTTTATTTTTAGCTATTGTGTTTTTAAATGTAAAAATAAATACTTAGACATAAGATTTGAGACATAAGACGTGAGATAATTAATTCGTTGTTAATGATTTATGAAAAATCTAATTGTTGTTTAATTTTGTCTAGTTAAGTACCAAACATTATTTAATTGTGTACAACTTTATTCTAAAGTATTGAATTTTAGTGCTTTAGTTTTTTTAAAAAAAAGTATCGTTTAATTTTTTATGCTTGCTTAAAGATAATTCATGAATCATCTTTACATAAAACGCCAGGTATGTTTCATTCTCTTCCCAACACTTTGGTTGTGAGATTGCTTTTTAGATATTTAGACTTTTGGCTATTTAGCTTTTAGAAATTAGCAACAACTAATTTCCCCTAAATACTTATTCAATATATTATTCCTTTTTTACCAAATACTTGCAACTATTATAATGGCTAAAGCCATCGTTACAGAACTCGTTTAAAAAGAAATCAAAAGTCCAAAAACGAATCACTAATCTACTAATCACGAATCCACGACCTGTTAAAGTAAGTGCAAACTGTTTGGTTGAAAAACACAGCATTTGAAACGTACCAAATACCAGCTACAATTCGTCATTCGCAATTTCTAATTCGTAATTAATCCCCATTTTTTCTAAAATCAGTATCAAACACCTTATCCCACAATTTGGAAGTAAAGCCATAGCCGTGATCAGGGTCTACATAATGGTGTTTGAGGTGGTGTTCTTGTAAAATTTTGAAAATGCGATTGTTAAATTGTAGGTGATGAATGGCATAATGAGTAAGATCGTAAAATAAGTAGGCTGCAGCAAATCCTGCAAAAGCGGGTACCATCAAAACAGGACCGAGTAGATAATGAAAGCAGTAATAAATGATAAAAGCCATTGGTACGCTAACGGCTGGCACCATTACCAAACGCATAGAGTCATTAGGGTAAGCATGATGAATGCCGTGAAAAATAAAGTGAACTTTTTTGCCAAAATCGCTTGTAGGGTGGTAGTGAAATATAAAGCGATGTGTAGCATATTCAAAAACTGTCCATGTAAAAATGCCTATTAAAAACAAGCCTAAAAGCGAGAACCAACTAAGGTTGACTACGAAAAAGGATTGATAGGAAAAATACAGAATAACAGGCAGAAATATCAAAATAGGAATGGTGAAATGTACCCTAGAAAAAAAGTCCAAGAACTTATTTTCAAACATAGGTACAGATTCATCTTTGTTGGAAATAATGGTGTGTAGTTTATCCATAATGCATTTTATTTTGGGGTTTAAAAGGTTGAATAAGGTTACAAAGTTGTAAGGTTTTTTATATTTACAATTGTTGAGTTATTGAGTTATTGAGTTATTGAGTTGTTGAATGTTTTGGTATGTTTCATTTGCTTCCTAACACTTTGCGTGATCAACATGTATGTGGTCAGGGATATTTGGGTTTTTGGCTTTTTAGCCTTTAGCACTCAAAACCTAGTAAGGTTTAATTACTTTTAAATCTCACAGTAGATATAAGTTTCTGATTTTTAAATTTTTATGATCTCTATGACGACTAAAGCCGTCGTTACAGAACTCATTTAAAAAGCAATCATAAAGTCCGAAAACGAATCACGAATCTACTAATCACGAATCCACGCGCTGTCAAAATAAGCAAAAACTGTTTGGTTCAAAAGCATGGCATTTGAAACATACCAATGTTTTTTCAATCAATTGATTTTTGCAAAAATATTAAAATACATTGGAAAGTTACCCAAAAGCAATTTGTTTAAATGATGAGAAATGCAGCATAACAAGATTTTTTTATATACGGGAATCTTTTTAGCTGTAGAATGGTTATTACGGTATTAGTGAGATTTAAGACATAAGACGTGAGATTTGAGATAAATTTTTTTATTAAAATGATTGTGTTTTTATTTGTTTTTTCTCAACTATTTATTTATAACTTCATTTTTTTTAAAGTAAAAATAAAAAAGTAATCAATCATGTTAAAGTCCATTGGCAAAGTTGCAACATACTGTAGTCTTTTTCTTTTATTTATTTCCTTTATTGCCTGTCAACAAACAGAGGATACTAAAAACGCTTTTGACAATATTAAATCCATTGGCGATGCCATCAAAAAGACAGCCGAGGAAGGTAAATCTACAGAAGATGCCGAAAAAGAGGCTATGCATTACAATGATTTAAAGGTCTTTTTGCCTGATATTGAAGGATATGAACCCAAAGGCGAATCTGACGGACAAATTACCAGTGCTATGGGATTTTCCTATTCACAAATCACTCAAAACTACCAAGCAGAAGATAATGATCGGCAAAATATTACGGTAACCATCATAGATTACAATATGGCGATGTCTATGTACAAAATGGCTTCGGCGGTATTGAATACGGGTTTACATATTGAAAATGATAAAGAAATTACCAAAAAAGCGGACTTAGGTATTGACAATGTAATTGCAGTCGAGCATTTCCGCAAAGATCAAGGCGATGCGATGTTAACAATGGGTGTTGGCGAGCGATTTTTTGTTACCATTAGCGGTACCAAACAAGACAATATAGATGACCTCAAAGCCATTGCCACTGAAGAAATGCCTTTGCAAAAAATGATTGATAAATGAGATATAAGACGTGAGATATAAGATGCAAGACGTGATTTGTAGGGTTAATATGAGTTATGTGTTTTTTTGGAAAATATACTTTATATTTAACTTGTTTGTGTGACTAGAAACTAACTCTAAATTCCAATTTTTACTTCTCCTAAAATAATTTAGTTGTTTGTAGTTGGAATCATGAAAAAGGTTGATTAAATTGTCATTCATGGCAAAATGTAGATAAGCATAAAACTATCTACATTTTGCCTAATTATTCACAATTACAGACCACAAATTTGATGGAATTAAACCAACAACAAATCAACAGTTACCATGAAAATGGTTTTCTAATTATTCGTAACTTTTTTAGCCGCAATGATGTAGCTGCGTTAATGGGAAGGATGGGGCAAATAATAGAAGAATTAGAACCATCACAATTTTCTATTTTTTCTACCAAAGAACAAACACGCACAAGCGATCAGTATTTTTTAGAAAGCGGAGACAAAATACGTTTCTTTTTTGAAAAAGATGCCTTTGATGAGCATGGTCAATTGACAACAAAAAAGCAATATGCAGTCAATAAAGTTGGTCATGCCCTACACGATTTAGAGGACACTTTTCAACAGATAACTTACAAATCAGGGGTAACAAATATCGCCTATGCTTTGGGAATGCAAAAGCCCACCATTATTCAAAGTCAATACATTTTTAAGCACGCCAAAATTGGTGGTTATGTAGCCCCCCACACCGATTCCACCTTTTTATATACCGAGCCTTTATCCTGTCTAGGCATTTGGATTGCGCTCCATGATGCGACCAAAGAAAACGGCTGTCTTTGGGCAATACCCGGTGCACATAAAAAATATCCCCTCCAAAAACGCTTTATCCGCAATGCCAAGAATGACGGAACAGTGTTTATAGATATAGACAAAGAACGTGTCAAGTGGAAACTAGCCGATTTAGTACCTTTGGAAGTAAAAAGCGGAGATGCCATTTTGTTGCATGGTTCAAATGTGCATATGAGTTACGAAAATCGATCCGATATGCCGCGAAATGCCTATGTATTACATCTGATTGATCAAGCCTGTCATTATCCTGCCAACAATTGGCTACAGCGTGATTTACCATTGAAAACCCTAACTTGACAATGGTATATTGAACTTTTCTTTCAATTTAAAAGTGCTGATTTGTCTAAATGAGCATTATTCAGAACGTTGATTCGTGATTAGTAGATTAGTGATTCGTGATTAGGTGTTTTTTTCATGGCGGTTTTCTTTTTTTAATAATTTGTGTAACGAAGGCTTTAGCCGTCATAGTTTCAGAAAAATCTAGCAAACAGAGATTTGTATGTTTTGAAAGTTAAAAATATATGTTTCCGATTTGCTTTTTTCAATTGAAAAATATTGGCAATATATTATTTATTGTCAAGTTAAGTAAAAGGTGATTATATATATGAAATGTATTTGATTGATGATTAAAAAAAAGATAAAAACAAAAGATAAAATTTTAGAAATTGCTTTAGAGTTATTTAATGAGCAAGGTTTTAGCAATGTATCCAGTAAAAGCATTAGCGAAAAAATGGGCATTA
>JAHDHV010000596.1 GCA_020631155.1 Bacteroidota bacterium
CTTTACTATGAAAGGTGAATATTTACTTTTCCAAAAAATAAAATATCTTTTTTTTTATTGGCTTTTGAAGAGCGACCTTGAAATTTTTTGCGTTAAGAAAATGGAATGAACAGCGTTAAGAAATATCCGTAGTGATACGGAATTATAAGAACCGACTAGTCTGTTTTTAAAGTTTAAACAATTGACTATCAGATTTTTATTCTGATTCTAACAAAAGAGTATCACCTTAGGAGATTTTAGCTGTGAATGAGATTTTTAGCAAAAAAATTTCACTGTCTTGATTGTTGGGACGTAATGCATTACGTCCTTACTATTTTATCAAGTAAAAAAGAAAAAAACGTAGGGAAAGGGACACTTTTGAAGGCTAAGAGCAATAGTTGTTATATGAAATCCCTCTTTTTTTGACACACTCAGCCAAAAGCTAAACATCTAAAAAGCCAATGAAAATAACAGAATTATTACTAGAAACTAAGGAACGCACCTTATTATACTTTGATTTGCCAGAAAGCGAATGGAATAAAACCTATGCAGAGGGTAAATGGACAGTTCGACAAATTTTACACCATTTGGCAGATGCCGAAACCGTTTTGTATGACCGTATTAGGCGCGTCATTTCCGAGCCGCAGCCTGTAGTTTGGGCATTTGACCAAGATTTGTGGGCAAAACATTTGGATTACGACACCATACCACTAGAAATTAACCGCGCCATCTATAGTTCTGTGCGAGATTCGGTTATTTTTTTAGCGAAAAATTACTATGAAACTTTGGGAGAGCGACCATTCGTTCACAGTCAAACAGGTTTGCGTACTTTAAAAGATGAATTTGACAAAGTAGCCTATCATAACCAACATCATTTGGCACAAATCGCCATTGCCATTCATGGAAATTGGAAAGGATAGTACTTTGCAAGTTGAAAAGGTTTTAAGGTTATCAATATGCCCAACTTTTAAGTAATTTTCCATTCCAAACAAGTAAACACTGCACGATAATTGCTGTCTTATACGTTTGAATACTATTGGAGTTTGGAGCTAAACTGGCTTTTCGCCTTTTACTCCATTAACAAAAATAACAGCAACTTTATTTAGTTTTGCACAAACTCAATCATCAATTAAAAGTATATTTATTTTTAAGTTTATTGAAAAATAAAAACCTTGTATACTAAAAACAGCATAGAATCGTATTTTTTTATAGGCCGAGCCTATAGGTTTGGTTCGGCGCGAGGTGGAACCTCGCCCCTGTAAGTTAACAGGTGTGAGGCCCTGCCTCGCGCCGAACTAAATTCGTAGCCTTTGGCTACACTAATAAAAACAAATAAAAAACTTAACAACTTTTGCTTTTATCCTGTTTTTGGTATAACCTTTCAACCTTCCAAACTCCAAAAGATTACAGCTTTTTTTACCCTAAAAAATTTCAAAAGGGTACACAAAAGTCATCGTTTTTTTCCTAGAGCAGATTGGATGAATCTGCTCAAAAAAGAAGCGCAGGCAGGTCAAAAATCGGTAGCAAAGCGCAGGCCTTGCAGCGTAGGAACGATATTTTTGACAAGCGTTTTTGCTTACTTTTTGGGCGAATGCAAAAAGTAAGTCGCCGAAGGCAATCGTGGAGTTATCAGACACTTTTTCGGCGAGGGTTTCAGTAGTATTTAAACACATTTCCCCAAAAAACAAAGCAAGTTAACACTCAAAAAAAACTACTTCTTTAATTTGTGTACCCTTTTGAATAAAAAATTACAACTATGTGGCTTATCAAAAGATTAACGATATTATTATTTGCATTATCTATGTTATTTGTCAGTGCTTGCAATCGCGGCTACGGCTGCCCCACAGGTGACGAGGAAGGAGCAATGAGTAAAAAACGCTATAAAACCAAATCAGGGCTATTCGATAAAAAGACAAGTAAAAGAATGGGATTGAAAGATAGACGTTTTACGCCTTAGTATTACGAATTTAAGAATTAAAAATGTTTTTTTAAAAAAACAAAAATCTAATCTCTAAATTCTAACTGCTAACTTCCAAAAGTCTAAAAACCTACTCCGCCCACTTATCTAAAAAAGGCTTTAGTTGTACGCTCAATACATAGCGTTTTACGCCCTCTTTTACATTGCAATATTTATCATGTTTAAATTCTGATAAATCAAAGCTCAAAAATTTGGTTTTCTTAACTTCTTCGGTATTGCTAAGTGGCAATCGCACGCCTTTGTATAGATCAGCAAATTCAAATTCAATGTCATGATCCCGATCTATGACTTTTACCTTGTCCATATAGGCAGGAAATAGCTTTTTATTTCGTTTTAGTTTGATTTTCAAATTCCCAAAGAAAGTCTCTTTAATTTTCACCTGATCATTAAATTCCAGATAAAATTTTTCGGAAAAAATATCTTTAGACCCAAAGTAACTACCATCTATCTCCCCTAAAGCAACATATCTTTTACCCATTTTCTTTTCAATCAGGCCATGCATCACCAAATTATAACCTTTATTTGCATCCAACACTCCCTGTAATTTAGTCTCTCCAACGCAAATAATTTTGATGTTTTCACGTTCATAAGCATACCGCCGACAATCGCGCAAATCAAAGCTATTAACTGCCCACTTCAACGAAAGCCCTTTTTTCTTTTTACGATGCGCTTCTTTAATTCCTCTACAAAAAGCTGCCGTATCTACCACAAAAGCCGCCGTATCTGTTGCGTCAATCTTTGTTTTATAAACTGCTAATAATGAATCACATTCTTTCGACCAACGAGAAGTATAAATCACTTTTGGAACTGTCTTTTTAGTTGAATCAGTAGTCTCTATTCCCTTTTCTTCAATCACTTTTCCAAGTGAATCTATCATTTCCTCCACATTTTTTGGCCTTATTTTTTTAATAGTATCTTTTGCAAATTCCGACTTTTTGGAAACTTCGTTTTTAGTAGTATATTTTGCAGCTTTCGCGCTTTTAGAAATTTCGTTTTTGGTAGAATCTTTTGCAACTTTTACACTTTTAGAAATCTCGTTTTTGG
>JAHDHV010000597.1 GCA_020631155.1 Bacteroidota bacterium
ACTACTATAAAATAGCATAAAATAATACAATTTTATTAAAAGTAAATTACCCTCTTTAAAAAAAAGTAGCCTTATATATTGAACATTCACCCACCTTTTTCATCAAAAAAGCGACACCTTACTTGAAAAAATAGTACTTTTAGGTAAGAGGCTGTCTTGATTTTGTTTTTTAAGCCAAAGGATGAAATCAAGACAGCCTCTAAGTCTCAAATCTCCTGTCTCAAATCTAATATCTACTTACTAGCAAAAACACAATCATTCAACAATGAAAAACTTGATTTGCTTCTTACTACTTTGTTGCATGAGTTATAGTCAACTTTATGCAATTTCCCCTACTTGCCAGCCTATTAATGCCGTTATCGGCGATGAAAGTATATTTGCTTTTTGGGAAAATGTCGCTCCTGATGAGCTATCGGAAAAAACGCGGATTCAAACACATTTGGCTTATGTGGAGCAGCAACTACGCCAAAAAGATGTGTCTCAATTGTCCATTTCGCAACAACAGAATCGCAAAAAAGCCTTGGATTTGCTACACAACTATTGGACAACACAATCATTTTCAACGAATTACGATTATCCACAAAAGCGCAGACCTTGTTTTGTAGATCGAGATAACAATATTTGTGCAGTCGGCTATTTGATTCAACAAACGGCTGGGCAGGGACTTGTGGAGCGCATTAATGAACGGTATCAATATGCTAAAATTATGGATATGCAGCTGCCCGAACTCAATCAGTGGATGGATAATTATGGTTTGACGGCTCTGGAATGTGCCATGATTCAACCGAACTATGTTCACTCCCCCAAATATGGTAATGGACGTTATGATGAGCTACAGAAATTTTTAACTTCAAAATTAAGGTATCCTAAATATTATGGGGAAAGTAAAGAAGTGGAGTTTTTATTGGTGATTAGTGATCAGGGAAAAGTGACACATACAGAGGTAGCAACAAAAAAAGTGGAGGCAAAACTAAGCGTGCCTGTTAAAAAAATATTAAAAAGCTTAACTTTTGAGCCCGCCAAAGCCTTTGGTGTTTGTGGAGATGGCGCGCGAACGGTTGTTCAATACCTCAAAGTGATTTTTAATAATAAATATTCACCAATGATCATTAATGAAAATGGATACCTTTATGATGTAAATGATTATTGTGGAGATACTGACTATGAGGATGTAAATGTAAAAGAACCAACAATCACTATTTTTGGTTGGCTAAAAAATATATTGCCAGTAACAAATACGACAAGAACTGACTTTTTGAAAAATGGTAAATTTTGGCAGGAGGTAAGCGTATTTGTGGATACAAAAAAGGGGAGAGTATATGGAAAAGTAGATAATAAAGGGCGTTTTGAGCTTCGACTAAAGCGTTCTGATATATTGAATAATGATACTTATTTTGATTTGAATGTCAGGCATTTTAAAAAGCAAATTGTCTTGCGAGATGTACCATTTAACCATCAAAAATTAGAGATTGACCTAAAAGAACATCCCGAAGAAATAACAGATATGGGGAGTAATTGTCAGGTGCCGAAATATCTTTCACTACCTATTGTTATACAACAAAAATAAAACAGGGAAATAACAAAATGATTAATAATCTCCTGTCTCCTGTCTCCTGTCTCAAATCTTATATCTAAGTATTTAAGCAGGTAGTGTAAAGCAAAAAGTAGTGCCTTGTCCTTCTGTTGATTCTAACCAAATATTGCCTTTATGCTGCTGCATAATCTTTTGACAAATAGCTAGTCCCTTGCCTTGTGCAAATAACTTGGCCTGTGAAGTTGGGTCTACAGACGTGCTATTATTTTTCACAGAAATAAGGTAATAACCGCCTTGCTGCTCTACATTAACTTGTATAATAGGTAAAATGCCTTTTTGACAAAATTTAACAGAATTGCTGATTAAGTTTTGAAATAACTGTATGATAGCCAAAGACTTAACCTTTACAGTAGGAAGCTGAACACTGGTAATTTGTGCCTGACTGATATTGATAAAAAAGCGGAGATTCTTTTTAGCAGTAGCTAACAAATCATTTAAATCTGCTGACTTTGCAGTATCCACATGACTTTGCTGAAAAAGCACCTTTAAAGTACTATCTGCCCGATTGGGGCTTAGTAAGTTGGTTGAAGAAGAAAATATAGATAAACTCATTTTCCAAAATCAATTTAAGTAGTTTAATAATTAGCAATTCAGTTAAGTCATGGGGTTGTCTAATTTTTAGCAAACTTAATGCCTTAAATCAACAATTAGGCGTTTTTCAACTATTTTAGGTTACAAAAATGCCCTTCCTTGACTAGCTACTATACTAGCTTCTTCCAATAAACCATTATTTTCAAAATATGTAAAGACTTTGTTATAAAGTCATACAACTCCTTTTTTTATTAATAATTCTTTTAAATTTTGTGCTGATTTTTCTAAAGAAGAAAATTCCTGTTGATAGCGTATCAATTGGCAATTAAAATGTTGGGTGTAGTATTTTGCTGCATCAATAAAGTGCGCCTGTGTTTTATAACTGTCCAAAAAAGTGTCATCTGTGTCCAATGTTCGTTTGCGGAGCGTGAGAAATTGCAACCAAGTTTCGTAAGTCAATTCAAAAGAAATGAGGCAATCTGCATCGGGAAGTTTGTGCAAATCCAACTGTGCAACTTGGTGGACAATGCCAAAATAAGGATCGGAAGGCTCAATCAGCCACTCCATACCCGGTTTATGTAGTAGTCGGCTAAACAATTTATCGTAATAAGAATCCACAATGACCGTTTTCCCCTGTTTTCGCAGTTGGTCGGCTTCGTACAAAGGCGGTAAGCGAGTGGCACGAAACCACATCATAGCCGTAAAACGCCCACAGATGTCGCGCTTTTCAACTGCTTCAGCCCATTCCGATTCTTCGGGTTCGTGGAAGGTTTGCACCCCTAATAGTTGTCCTAAAGCTCTAATAACAGAGGATTTTCCAGAGCCGGGCAGCCCCATCGCAGCAATTAGTTTTCCTTTTTTTTCTTGCATAAAAT
>JAHDHV010000598.1 GCA_020631155.1 Bacteroidota bacterium
CATTGGATTTTCTTTTTTGCAGCGATTAAAGTTTCTAATGTATCCGTTACTTTGGGCTGTATGGCTAGTGCTACTTTGTTCACCAGTTTTTTAGAGCCTTTAATTGAAAAAAGACGCATTTTCTGGGTAGAAGTATTAATAGGTGTGTTGATCATCATAGGTTTGTACATCATCAGTCAATTTGCTTTCCACTATTATTTGGGCATCCTTTATGCTTTATTATCTGCATTTTTAGCCAGCCTTTTTGGAGTACTCAATAAGCAATTTGTCAAAAAATACAACCCCATTACCATTTCCCTATATGAAATGACCGCAGGTTTTTTATGTATTTTGATTTATTTATGGTACACCAATGTTCCTAGTGAAACGCCTATCGAATTAACAATTTACGATTATGTATACTTGCTGATTTTAGCATGGGTATGTACTACCTATGCTTTTGCAGCCAGTGTTTACCTCCTCAAACGCCTATCCGCTTATACAGTTGCTTTGGCGATAAATATGGAGCCTGTTTACGGTATCATTCTAGCCCTACTTATCTTCGGCGAATCCGAACATATGCATCAAGGCTTCTATTTTGGTACCTTTGTCATCATCGGCTCCATTATCGCCTACCCCTTTTTGAAAAAACGCTTTGCAGCGGATTAGTGACTCGTTGACCGGTGATTAGTGATTCGCTTATGAACAGTGTGATCGGTGATACATTTGTTCATCAGTAACTATTAATGCTAATCCACGAATTACGGTGCCGCATACCCCCGAATATTCCAATTGATATTAACCACATCGGCGGTGCGTGCTCGATAGGTCAGCCATTCGCCGTCCCCTGCTTCGTCTAATAGCCAATCACCATTGCTAACGGCTGGCCCTGGGTCGCAGCCTACGCTATTGGTACGACTATCATGTATCACGCGCACGACCAACCAAAGGTCTTCACTTGTAATATTAACAGGGGTGCTTAAGGTGTGTGTATTCCAATTATTCGCGCTGATATTGCCCGTTACAGCAGCCGAATACAGCAAATCGCCCGGTGTTGTTGGCGTTCCTTGTCCATAGACTTTCACCTCACAACTAGTCGGCAAATTCACAATAAAAAATTCAATATCCGTTAATTTCTCCCCCTCAAAAGGCCCTGTTTGAACAGGTGTAAAACGAGCAGCAGCCTCATAAGTCCCCGGCTCAAAAAAAGGTGCAGTATTGCTTCCTCTATCGTATTGGAAATCAGGCAGATTTTCATCATCTTTACCACAAGCTGCGGTTAACAATAAAAACCCGACTAAACAAATCATTAATAAACAATGGTGTTTCGTCATCATTTTTTTTATAAATTTGTTGAATAAAATTGTTTCGGTATGTCTCATTATACTCCCAATATGTATCACTTCAAAACTATAGGGCAATAATTTTTTAATTTATTGCAATAAGTGTTGCTATTTGCCGCGAGGTTGAACCCTTTCAAAAAACACAAGTAGCTATTAATTAGCAACTTATGCATTTGGCAATGACTATTTTCAATTCTTATTTTCTCATTTTGAAATTAGCGAAAGCCGAGTTTTGTAAAAAGATCAAACAAAAGGATTGTCAAAATCTAAGCCTGTGATGTTTTTTAAGATGGTATTGAATTGCGTCATCTCCTGTTTTACAAGAGCTTTATGTCCCTTTTCATAGTATTTTGTTTGTTGTGTAATTTTATATTCATGCGCTTTTTTATACCAAAAAATGGCTTTTTCTTTCTCACCAAAAAAATAAAGTAGGTCAATATACTTTATTTCAAGTTCAGCCATTCGATTTTCAAACAAATAATTAGCATCTAATTTGCCTTCAAAATTTTGATGCAATTTTTGGATTACTGTGTGCTGCAATATTTCAAAATCTACTTCAGGTATAGGCGGAAGTTTGCCAATAAATGACTTTGCCAGATTGCGTTTAAACTGTCGAGCTGCACTATAAGGTGCGTCAAAATCTTTTTTTTGTAGCTCTGTATTTTTCAAAGGTACTTTTGTAGCTATCCTATCAATACGGTGTTCTAATATATGCTTCCCCGATGTTCTTACTCTATGCAGCCATTTGTGAAATTTGGGTGAATCTATAAAACTTGTAAGGCTTATATTGGCAGTTAGTCCATGTTGCTCTTCTATTAAAGAAGTCTGAAATGGCACATAAGCTAATCCAAAATTTTGATTAAAATCACCCTTTTTTAGCACAAAACGATATTTGGTTTTTAGATATTTATAGTCTAAAGCCGACAAAGGGGGGCTAATTTCTTGTGCTATTGAGAAAAGGAGATCTCTTAGTGTTTTTCTTTTTTTCATATTTTTGTTTTTTTTCAAAAATGACTTTTTGAACCACTCCATTACACAATTTCATTGCGATATAAAACCATTGTTTTTAGATCAAAATATTCTCCATTTTGTTTATAAAAATTTCTTTTAAGCCCACACTCTTGAAAACCAGCTTTTTGATAAATCCTATTCGCTGTTGTTAGCTTAGAAATAACCTCTAGTTCAATTTGTTCTAAGTCAGAAATTTTGAAAGCCTCGTTAATACTTGTTTTTAACAAATGAAAACCTATGTTTTTGCCTTGATAATTGGGTTGAACATACATTTGAATAATTTCTCCCCGATGTCTGCATCGTTCATCTGCAAATCTAGCAAAACCACAAATACCAATTAACTGTTCCCGATGAAATGCTCCTATGATAAATTTTTCTGGATGTGCTTCTTCAATCAGCTTTTCAAAAGAAAGTTTTGCTTGTTGCTGTTGTTGCTCAAATCTGGAGCCAAAACTCATTGGGTATTTTTGAAGGCTTTCCAATCTTAATACTCTATATTTTTGGGCTTCTTCAGGCTGAGCTCTTCTATATTTTATTTTTTCTTTCAATTTTATATACTTGATTGTCAACAAATAATGAGGATTATTACTGTAGAATTATTAAATAAACTGAGTGTGTCAGAAAAAGAGGGATTTCATATAATAACTATTGACCTTAACCTTAA
>JAHDHV010000599.1 GCA_020631155.1 Bacteroidota bacterium
ACCCAAACTCGTATTTTTGAATCGAAAAAAGCTTAATGTACCATTGTCAAGCTATTTTAAATATTAAAAAATACTTTTAATTATTGAGTAACAGTTGCTAATTGTACCAAAAACAGCTTAGAACTGTAATTGTGAGTTTTGCGATTTCCAAATTACGGAATCAGTTGATTATCAATTAATTGTTAATTAATTCAAGGACTCAACAATTTTAGGTATCGCTCTGTAACTCAATATGCACACACACTAGGCAAAGTTACACCTATGAGCAAGCACACACACAATACTTGTACCACACTACTATTTGCTGTTTGGATGATTGTAGTATATACAGTCAATTGTTGGGCAGGCATTGAAGCAACCCCTGACTTTTCCAGTTCCTTGATAACCGATGTTTTCCTAGATCAAGGCTGTTTTGAAGTGAGCAATATTCAGTTGCGAGGCGATTCTGAAAACATTGGCTTTTTTGAATATGGCCGCAATTCCATTAGCATCAATAAAGGCATTATTTTAGCCACAGGAGATGTAAGTTATGCCAACGGCCCGAACAACTCTGGAGGCAATTTAGACTATTCGGGAAATGGGGGAGATGCCGAACAAGAAGCTGATTTACAGAAACTTGCAGATGCAATAGAAACATTTGATGTTACCGCCATAGAGTTTGATTTTGTACCTTCCGTTGATGAAATTAGTTTTAGATATGTATTTGCCTCAGAAGAATATTGCGATTTTGTGGGCAGTAAATTCAATGATGTTTTTGGCTTTTTCATCAGCGGCCCCGGTATTCAAGATAGCTTTGTTAACAATGCTCGCAATATTGCACTTATCCCTGATTCCGAGGATTTTGTGGCTATTAACAATGTCAATCACATAACAAATAGCGAATATTATATTTCTAACACCGACTACCCCGAAAATGAAACCAGTCTTGGAACAGGCTGTTTTGAAAATGGTCTAGTACCGCCAGCAGTTGCACTTTCCGAAATTCAACACGATGGCTTTACCACCGTTTTAACGGCAAAAGCAGAGGTGATACCTTGCGAAACCTATCACATTAAAATTGCGATAGCAGATATAGTAGATGATAATATGGATTCTGCCGTATTTTTAGAAGAAAATAGTTTTAAAGCCGGTGATGGCATTGCACTCGGTACGCTTGTCGCCAATGTCAATAGTAACAATGCCATTGAAGGTTGCCAAGAAGTGTATTTTGTTTTTGAACGAATAGATAAAAATTTCTCAGAGGATTTAGTAGTTAATTTTAGATTGTCAGAAAATAGTACGGCTATTGAAGGAGAAGATTTTGACACTTTAGCACGCACTGTTATCATTCCAGCAGGTGAGGGAAAAGTAGAATTGCCAGTAAATTTATATGATGATAATATTGATGAGGAAAGAGAAGAAATAATTATTGAATATGACTTAGTTTGCGGATGTGGGATAGTAAAAACAGTATCTACTAATTTATATGTTTCAGATGCTTTGCCTTTGGTAGTCACAATGGCAGATTCTACCTCTGTTTGTTCTGTAGATAGCGTATTGCTTTCGCCAGATTTGGTAGAAGGTGGAGTGCCGCCCTATCAATACAATTGGAACAATGGACGTACCGATAAAGAGATTTATGTACAGCCATCCGAAGACAGTACTTTTGACCTTAAAGTAACCGATGCCTGTGGCGATTCGCTGCGTCAAGATATTTTTGTAAGTGTTATTCCCAATGCAACTTTTACAGTAGACACGACCATCTGCTCAGGTCGTACAGTTATTTTTGAGGGCGTAAATGTGGCAGCAGGCGAGGCAGAAGAATTTCGATTGGCAGGAAATAATGGCTGTGATTCTATTGTAACCATACGCGTATCAGAACGCCCAATTAGCATATTAACACAAGAACGCGCCGCAGGTTGTAATAGTGAAAATGATGGACAAATTGCTGTGCAGGTAGTCAATGGAGCACCCCCTTATAGCTACTCACTCAATCAAGGAGGGTTTCAAAATGATTCAATATTTAATAATTTATTAGCAGGTGAATATGTAGTTTATGTGAAAGATGCAACGGACTGTATTGTAAATGATTCGGTGATGGTGCGTTCTACCAGTGAATTTACTGTTGAATTAACCGAAACGCCCATTATTGCGCCCTTTGAACCCACAACTTTAAGCGTTTTAGCTACTAGCAATGTGATTAATACCTACCTATGGCAACCTTCCGAAACGCTTAGTTGTAGTGACTGCCCTAGCCCCGTTGCAACGCCTTTAAATACAACAATCTATACACTGACTGCTACCAATGGTGCAGGCTGCATGACAACCGCCGAAGTCACCTTAACAGTATTTGACAATGCGGAAGCACGTTTGTTATTACCTCCTGCTTTTTCTCCTAATGGCGATGGTGTCAATGATGATTTAAAAGTACTGTACACAGGCGAGTTGTCGCAATTTAAAGTGGTCATATACAATCGCTGGGGCAAACAAGTATACTATTCTGAAAGTGAACGCGAAAGCTGGGACGGTACCCTACCCAATGGACAAGCCGCCGATATTGGCGTATATTTCTACTATATAGAAGGCATTTTTAAAGGCAGTGAAACTCAGAAAAAACAAGGGACCATTACATTAATTAGGTAATTTTTTATGGTTTTGGGTTTTGCAGTTGTGTGTTTTGCAGTTGTGTGTTTTGTAGTTGTGGTTGTGGTTGTGGTTGTGGGTTGTGGGTTGTGGGATTTATGGTATGCTTCAAATACTGTACTTTTCCACCAAACAGTTTGTAGCTATTTTAACAGCTCGTGGATTCGTGATTAGTAGATTAGTGATTCGTATTTTGGCACTTTTTAGTTTCTTTTTGAATGAGTTCTGTAACGAAGGCTTTAGCCGTTGCATATTTACAGATATTTAAAATTCAAAGTATTATATCCATGTTAATAATTGAATGGTAATTTTTTTTTGTAAGTACCTAGACAAAATTAATGTTACAATAGTAAAAGACTAAACTACTCATTTC
>JAHDHV010000080.1:0-6326 GCA_020631155.1 Bacteroidota bacterium
AAGAGGCTTTAGCTTCCTTTGCTTTACTTGAATAAAATCTTCGGAGTCTTCAGATCACCAAATAATGCTTTACAAGGATTTCACGCTTGATACCATAGAAGAAAAATTTGATGTTAGCAATCAAGTAGTGCCTTTATTTAAGGATATAAAAAAAGTAGAGCCAAGTGATTGGCTAAAAAAAGCCTTGGAAACAGCACAAGAATTGCCAATTAGAAGCGAGAAAGCGAAGTCAGAAAGTATTGTGTTTCCTATTTTAGTGGAATTGAGGAATAAAAATGAAAAATATTTTACCATACACTCAGGCGATACGTTGACTGCAAACGCAGAGGTAGGATTAGACGGAGAATGTGATTTTATTTTGGCAAAAGAAAGCAATACTTTTAATATGATTTTATTGACAAAAAAACGTACTTGTTAGGGTATGTTTTATTTTCTTCCTAACACTTTAGTTCTAAGATTGCTATTTAGCTATTTAGACTTTTGGATATTTAGCTTTTAGAAATTAGTGACTAGAGATCAGAAATTGGAAATTAATTTTCGAGCCTTATTGTATGTATAAAATTTTGATTGTTAATTTTTTACAAAAACTATAACGGCTAAAGCCGTCGTTACAGAACTCATTCAAAAAGAAACTAAAAACCTCGAAAACGAATCACTAATCTACTAATCACGAATCCACGAACTGTCAAAATAAGCAAAAACTGTTTGGTTGAAGAAAAGCATGACATTTGAAACATACCCTCACTAGATAGAATAGCCCTATTATTGGGCGTTTTTCAGCATATTGTGGATTATTATAAGGCAGGGAATCAAGACAGCCTCTAAGAGCAAGGCTATTCAACCGTTAATACATACCTTTACTGTAGGCTTCTTTATCTTCAGGTGAAATCCTCTAAGAGCAAGGCTATTCAACCGTTAATACATACGCCTTTTTCCCCACAAAAACAATGGGTAATTTAATGATTTTGCTGATTTTATTGGCTTCTAATTGCTTATAATATTCTTTTTCTTCAATTTGTCCTAGTGCTTTGGTTAAGGCTTTGTTAATTCGCTTTGTTAAGGCTGCCTTTGTTTCTTTTTTCTTACGAGGTAATTGCTTGATTTCTATCACTGCCCCATACTGTGTTTTGTCGTGTGGCATCAACAAAATATCATAACGCCCTTCTCCACTCTCTCGGTTGGATTTTATCACATAATCATCACCGATAACCGCTAATAATCCCAAGACATACGCCTGATATACATTTTCTGGAATCCCTTTCGTATCAAAATAGCTGAACGTATCGCCTATAATTTTGCGAAAACCCTTTTCAAAATCAGCCAAGCGATTGTTGACCAAGTGCTGTGCAGTGAGATAAACCAATTCTTTTTTGATTCGTAGATCATGTTGCAGCCAATTAACAACAATATCCTGAAAAACGGTCTTTACCTCATAGTTAGGTACGCGCAATTCATATTCATTTCGTCTAATTTCTTTTGTTGCTGTTAGATAACCGCTAAACAAGAGTAAGGTCCAAAATAATTCTCGTTGTGTATCAAAATCAGAAAAAATAAAATCTTCTGTAATTAGTTTACAAATAGTTTCACCAGCAACCAATCGCTCTAAAGTTGTGTAGGTATCATCTATATCAGGTTTTAATATTTCTTTTTTTATCAAAGAATCTGTTCCAGTATTGACCCAATATGTTTTGAAGCCTTCTGAATTTCTAGATACATAATTCATTATAGACCAGGGATTGTAGATTTGTGTAGTATTTCCAAACTGATAACCGTCATACCAATCCTTGATGTTTTCCGATTGTTGTTCCAGATTAAAATATTGTAATAAGTCTTGGACTTCTGTTTGAGTAAAGCCAAATTTGTCGGCAAAAAATGGGTCTAAAATGGTAAAAACACCTACATTATTCATTTCAGAAAAAATACTTTCTTTGGCAATTCGCATAATTCCAGTCAGCAAGCCTTTCTCTAGGTAAGGATTGTCCTTAAAGGCTGATCCTAAAAATACTTGAGCAAATTTGATGATTTCTTCATAGAATTCTGCTCTATATCCATCTATAACAGGCGTATCATACTCATCTAATAAAATAATTACTTTTTGACCAAAATGACGATGTAAATATTCACTCAGTGTTACTTCAAGTTAATAATGTCGGGTTAAATTTCTTCAATTAAATAATTGATAGCCAATATTTTTCCTTTTATAAATACCCGACACTATTAACTTGAAAGACTACTCAGTAAAAAAAGGCTTATTTTATATTCTCTTTCTTTAGCTACTCCATTCATTATTCTTTCTAATGAGGACTTGTCAAAAGAAGTTAGTTTATTAGAGTCAAGTAGGTAGATGTGTTTTCTATATGCATTAATTATGGTTTCGATTAAAATCTCATAACATTCCTTCCAATCATTTCCTCTTACACTTTTCAAGGACAAATTAATCACAGGATGCTTGTTTTGATAGGTTTCACAAAAGGCTGAATCTCGCATTATTTGTAAACCATCAAATAAGTTTTTACTGTCTGGCTTTTGAATGTCAAAAAAATGTTCTAACATAGATAAATTCATCGTTTTACCAAAACGACGAGGGCGAGTAATCAATAAAGTTTGATCATCACTATAATAAAACTCTTTGATAAATAGGCTTTTATCAACAAAGTAGCCATTTTTAACGATCATATATTCAAAATTGGAGCTGCCTTTTAGTGGTCTTTTTTTTCCTGTCATTTTTTTTGTAATTACTTTTTTTTCAAATTTACAATATTATCACTACTTAACATAAAACAAGCCTTTAGTATATTAAATATTATGTGTAGTTGCTTGTCTATCAGTAAAATAACTTAATCAAGAATCCTCAAATTGTTAGAAAATACGGAAATAATAAAGGTGAGTACCTGCTTCAAATTTGTTGCTGCAAAAAAAAAATACAAATAATTAAGTTTTTAATGTGATTTTTTAAAGAGATATGTCCCTAATTACTTGAAAAATCCTAACTGCTAATTTCCAAAAACTAAATAGTCAACTGGCAATTTTAAAAACAAAGTGCTAGTAGGATAATAAAGCCTGCTAATATTTTTCACAAAAAACCTTTTATTTTTTTGAATAATTTGTTTTTTAACCCTATATTGCAAACACTTCACATAGACATTATAAACTACTTTGCTCACATATAATTTCTTGTTTTTTCATCAACTATTTTTTTAAGCATTCAAAAGAGTATCTAAATTTTTATGAGAATATTTTTTTTTTTATTTTGTTTGTGTGTTTGTAAATGGGGAATCTGTACAGTAACAACTAAGAAAAATACTGTTTTTAATGAAAAAAATGCTACCTATGATTATTTGTATCAGAAAAATACAATAAATACCCCACTTTGGGATGAAGTTTTATTTAAAGAAAAACTTCCAATAACAATGATCTCTCTTGTGGGTAAAATGCCTCAATCACTTCAAACAAGTGTTTTAACAATGAAGAAAAAAACTAGGCAAAGGGCAGACTTTAAACTTAGCTTAGGGCTTTTATTGATGGCTTTTTTCACAGCTTTTGTATCTATTATCAACTATGTTTTTTTTAGAAAAAATAAAAAAATAACTCATCGTTTAAATCAACTGACAGTTGTTAAAAGCACTGCATATGAAGAGCTACAGCAACTCAAAAAATCTTTACAAGATAAAGAAAAGGAATTATCTATAGTTTATCAAAATCTACAAGAACGAGAGTATACCTTACAAAGTGTGCAACAGAATCTGCACAAACTGCAACACACACAAGAGCAGGCTAGTCATAAACAGAATTTGTTAAATCTGATGGCTAAATTACAAGAGGAAGGAACTATTAATGGTCATTGGGAGCAATTGCAAATGCAGTTTGAATTGGTGCACCCTAATTTTTATCCTAAACTCCAAGAGGGAAATAGTAAACTAACAAAGTCGAATTTGCGCTTGTGTACTTACATTAAGTTGGGAATGGATACCAAAAAAATTGCTCGGATGACGCATGTGAGTATTGAAGCAGTTTCTAAAGCAAAATATCGCTTAAAGAAAAAGTTGAAACTTAGTTCAAAAGAGCAGCTTGATCAATTTATTCATCAATTATAAGTATTTTCTTATATCAGACTTGTTCGGTGAGACAGCTCTCTTTACCAAGTTTTGAAAGCCTTTTTCTAACGAACTATCCTCACCGAACAAATCTATTTCAAAAACAACTGCATCAAGCTACTATTTCCATACTTTCAGTTACCTGATTGCTTTTTTGATGGGTGACTTTTGTATAGGTGTCTATGTATAGCTTTTCTAGTGATTTAATTCGCCGCTCTACCGTATAAGTGCTTGCTACTTCAAAAGCATTCTTAACAATGTGATTTCTTAACTTTTTATCATCTAAAATCGCTTGAATACCTGTTACGATTTGCGGAGTATTTTCATAATCTACAATCCAAGCATGTTCTTTATGAACCGCAAAATCATAAGCAATACCAGAGCGTGTAATTACAGATGGAACTTTAGCAAGCATAGAATCCAAATAGACCAGACCAAAAGCTTCTACGTCTTTATTAATTGGTACATGGACAAAAACATCGAATAGTTTGTATAATGCCATTACATCACTTTCAAAGGAAATTTCTATAAAACTGCTTTTTGGTAACGCTTGCAATCGCTCCTCAATTTCTTGAAAATCAGCAATTTTATTTCCGCCGCTATGAATTCCTTTGCTTGCCTTTTTCTGTTCTTTTTCTTTTTGAGCGATTATATGTTTGTGAGAACCAGCCATGATAAGAAAAGCATCTGGATAAATTTTTAGAATTTCCTTGAAAGCATCTACAGCGTATTTTACCCCCTTCCAAGCTATGTGTCGAGCTACAATGCCAATAATAGGAGCTTTTTTTGGGATGTTATACTTCTCTCTAATGTGTTCTATCCGAGTGGCAGATATATTTTCATATTTTTTCTGCTCAAAACCATCTGGAATAGCCGTAATTTTTTCTGCCGCAATACCATCTGCAATCATTCCTGCTACCCCCTTTTGCGTAACGGAAATCGCATTGGTAGCCATTTCCCAAATCAATTCATATTGACTTTTAGCATGTCTTTTGTATTGCACCCCCCCATGTTGCCGACTAAAGACTCTTACAGGCACATTTGCATAATACGCAGCCTGCATACCTGTGATATGTCCATTGAAAAATACGGTATGAACAATATCTGTTTGATTGGCTTTTAAATGGTCATAAATTGATTTGACCAATTCAGGTGTATTTGCATAATCTACTAGAGGCATCAATCGGTAAGGAATTTCTTTTTCTTTTAAAAAATATTGAAGTGGGTCACTAGCATCTAATATGATAAAATCTACTTCAAATTTATCATGTTCTTTCATATGGGTTGCTAGAGTTTCATGTGCTATCCATCGAATAGCCATACCTAAAACGTAGGTAATTTTTAATTTTCTATTCATGTTTGATAAATGATTTTATATGTGATTTGATTATTTGCAAGTGCCTAGACATGATGAGACATAAGACGTGAGATAGTTAATTGATTGTTAACAACTTATGATAAACTCAAAGGTTGTTTAATTTTGTCTAACTACGAATATAAGAGGAGTAAAAGATTGAAAAAATGGTAATAATTCCATTTCATAGGTTATTACCAAGCTAATTTACAAGCAATCAAGTCCAAAGAACTTTCGGTAAATTACTAGTATGTGAGCTAATGTTAAAATATACCTATTGAAAATATTTTTTGCAAAAAATAGCTTGTTTTTTGTAAAAATTATTCTTTAGAGACGGTCTTGATGCTTAACTCAAAGGAATAAATTGATCAGTTTATTCATCAGTTGCAAAATATCTTCAACTAAATGCAAATAATTTGTATTAAAAAGCTCTTTTTTTTGATAATGATAATGCTTTGACTATCAGATGCTTAGGTAAAATATCATAGCTTTGTCCTACTGGTAGCAGTATTTTTGGTAAGTTTTTTTTTATAACAATAGGCTTTTTTTTTTGTCAATGATAATATTTTGATTATCAATTACTTAAATAGAATGTCTTAATTTTGTCCGATTAATATAGGTGTTTTTTTATTGTTTTATAAATAACTGATAATAAATGTATAATGATAAAGTAAAATAAGTCCTTTTTTTGTCCAATGCTAAAACTTTGTTTGAGATGAATAATTATTTTTATTTGTGAAGCATGTTTCCCAATCCACTATACAACTAACTTTTTTAAAATGGGATGTTTTTGGAGTTTGAAAGGTTATAAAGTTACAAGGTTTTAAAGTTTTTATTTTTTTAATGAATTTTAAAATCAATGCTTTTTGCTTTATTAA
>JAHDHV010000080.1:6426-18654 GCA_020631155.1 Bacteroidota bacterium
TTAAAGTTTTTATTTTTTTAATGAATTTTAAAATCAATGCTTTTTGCTTTATTAAGTACTTAGACATAAGATTTGAGACAGGAGACATGAGATAATCAACTCACAATTAATGATTTATGACAAATCTGATAGTTGTTTAATTTTGTCTAGTTACTTAACTAGAAAGTGATTTACTTTAACTAAATTTCTAACAGCTAAAGAGCTAAAAATCCAAAAGTCTAAAAAACCAAATAACAATTGCTGTACTTTACTTGAGTAACCTCTACTATAATTATATTGCTTCACTTTTTATTTCTTTTTTGTATGCAAAGTAGAACCCAAACCTATATACTGAAAAATAAGCCTATATTGGACGCACTAATTCGCTTAAAAGACCCTTTTCAGTCAGCATTGATCTGTGTGGATGAAGCCAATCATTTACAAGGCACAATTTCAGAGAGTAATATTAGAGATGGACTGATTGCAGGAGCTAATTTAAATGATCCTATCACTACAGTTATGAATGTTGCTCCTATATCCGTCAATGAGCAAGTTACCAATAGCGAGGCTACTGCACTAATCAGCGCACAGGTCAACATCTTACCAGTGGTTGACAAAGATAATGTGGTGGTTGGTTATTACAATTATCGGAAAAAAGAACCTAATTTTTCCATTCAAAATAAAACAGTAACCATTCTAGGGGTTGGCTATGTTGGGTTAACTCTCGGTTTAACCTTAGCAGAACAAGGTTTTAAAGTCAAAGGCTATGATAAAAACGATGCATTGGTAACTCAGTTGAACGCAAAAGAAGCTCCTTTTTTTGAAGTAGGTATTGGGGAACTCTTGGATAAAAATAGCGGACAAAACATTTGCTTTACAAAAAATATTGACGAAGCAAACAGTGACATTTACATCATCACTGTAGGCACACCCTTAATCAAATCTGAGAAACGTCCGAATATTGACTACATCCGTTCAGCAGCCACTACCATTGGACAGCAACTTTCTAAGGGAGACCTAGTTTTACTGCGCTCAACAGTACCAGTGGGCTGTTCGAGAGAGGTGGTATTGCCTGTTTTGGAACGTGAATCAGGGCTAAAGTGTGGACAAGATTTTTACCTTGCCTTTGCCCCTGAACGTACTGCCGAAGGGGTCGCACTTAGGGAACTGTACACCAATCCACAAATTATAGGTGGTTTTGATGAGAATTCCTTTGCCTATGCTAAGGCATTGTTTCAAACATTTACCCCAACAGTGATGAATGTAGGCGGTTTGGAGGCGGCGGAATTGTGTAAATTGATGGACAATACTTATCGAGACCATATTTTTGCTTATGCCAATAACATTGCGGAACTCGCCGAAAAGCTTGGTATTAACATCCACAAATTGATAAAAGCGGTTAATTTTGGCTACAAACGCAATCAAATTCCTAGACCCTCGCCCGGTGTTGGCGGTCCTTGTTTGTCGAAAGACCCTTATATTTTAGCATCTGTTTTTGAACGCCATCAAATAGAAACAAACCTCCTAGTGGCATGTCGGCAAGTCAATGAAAAAGCTCCATTTTTAATCCGAGAAAAATTAACGAAGCTGCTAAAACAGGCAGGCAAAGATATAGAGAAGGCCACTATTGCTTTGATCGGAATGGCGTTTAAGGGCGATCCAGAAACCTCTGATTTGAGAGATAGCACTTCCCTTTGGGTGTTAGATGCTTTACCCAATCGCTCAAAAATAAAAGTGTATGATCCTGTTGTGAAAAGAAAAGAACTCAAAGCATTGGGCGTACTTACACCTAAATCTATGAAAGGCGTATTTAAAAATACGGATGCAGTGATTATCTTGAACAATCACAAGAGCTACCAAAAAATGAATTTGACCAAATTGTTTTCATTAATGAACAAACCTGCCATTTTTATAGATACTTGGCAAAACTTTAGCCCCCTGAAAATCAAGCAATTCAACGGTATCCTCTACGGTGGCTTAGGAAATGTATAAGTCGCAGTAGAGACGTAAAATTTTACGTCTCCACAAGCAAATCTTACGTCTCCACAAATAATTAAAAAAATAAATTTAAATATTATAATGGTTAAAAAAGTATTGGTTACAGGTGGAACTGGTTTTATCGGTTCCAACCTAGTGCGTGGCCTATTGAAGAAAGGCCATGATGTGCGTGTTTTTGACAATAACTACCGAGGTCGTCTTCACAATATTGAAGATATAGCCGATAAAGTAGAATTTGTAGAAGGAGACATCCGCCGTTTTGAGGATGTATTGAGTGCAGTGCAAGGCTGCGATACAGTCTATCACTTAGCCTTCATCAATGGCACTGAAAACTTTTACAAACATCCTGATTTGGTGTTAGAAGTTGGCGTTAAAGGGCATTTGAATGTGGTAGATGCCATTTCACAAACCGATGGTATTGAAACGTTTATCTATGCCAGTAGCTCGGAAATTTACCAAGTACCCGATGTCGTTCCTACGCCAGAAAAAGTTAAGGGAGTAGTGCCTGATGTACACAATCCACGCTATTCTTATGGCGGTTCTAAGCTGTTAGGTGAAATACTAAGCCTACATTATTTGAAAAAAGAAGGGGTTAAAAAAGTAATCTTTAGGCCCCATAACATTTATGGACCTGCAATGGGTTTTGAGCATGTTGTTCCTCAAATTGTGAAAAAAATTATAGATGCCTCAGACGGCTTACAACAACAAGAAGTCAACATCACGATACAAGGTTCTGGTGAAGAAACGAGGGCTTTCTGTTATGTTAAAGATGCGATTGATGGCATTATTCTAGCAGCCGAAAAAGGCGGAGACAGCAGCGTATACAATGTTGGAAAAGAGGAGGAAATAAAAATTATTGACTTTGTGAAAATGATTGGGGATGCGATGAATGTTCGCCTGAATATTTCACATACCAACCTACAAATGGGTAGCACCCCTCGCCGTTGTCCAGATATTAGCAAACTCAAACAATTGGGCTACGAGCCTTCCATCAGCCTAAAAGAAGGACTACAAAAATCTGTAGAATGGTATCAGGATTATTATTTGAAACAACTAGTTAATACTTAGACTTGACACAATTCTTTACACTAATGAGTGATGACAAGTTTAAGTGTAGTCTTTTTTTTTTGAAAAAAATATAAAAACTTTTATGGCTTGGAAAAAAATAAACGAAGTCATTCCTTTTGATGGTTGGCGAAAAATCGTTCAAAAAACCTATGAACTGCCCAATGGCAAACAAGCAACTTATGACATTATCCGAAGTTCCAATTTTGTTACCATTGCTGCGTTTACAAAAAAAAAGGAAGCCATCATGATTCGGCAGTTTCGCTTGGGACCAGAAAAAGACTTAATCGGCTTTCCAGCAGGAAATATAGACCAAAACGAAACACCAATACAAGCAGCTATCAGAGAATTGCGAGAGGAAACAGGCTATGAAGCCAGAGAAGTTATTTTTCTAAAGCAAATTAGAACCGAATATCGAGAAAGTTGTCAGTATTGTTTTGTTGCCTTGGACTGCGAAAAAACAGGAGAACAGGAGCTAGATGATATTGAAATTATAGATACTTATACGATTTCATTGGAAAAGCTCAAAGCACTATTAACAGATGTTACAGATGATTCTTTTTTAGATGTAGCACCTGGGTTTTTGGCATTACATTATTTGGAAAAAAATTAATAAATTATAAAAAAAGTAAATATATGGACTTTATTCCAATGTGCATTCCTTATATCGGCGAAGAAGAAGCACAAGCCGTATACAATCAAATAAAAAGTGGTTGGATAAGCATGGGGAAACGAGTGCAAGAGTTTGAAAAAATGCTCGAAGAGTACCTCAATGTGAAACATGCCATCGCATTTAGTAATGGAACGGCAACCTTACACGCTGCCCTACTAAGTGTTGGCGTGAAAGCAGGCGACGAGGTGATTGTGCCTTCTCTTTCTTACATCAGCTCGGCGAATGCAGTGGTTTTTTGCAATGCGACCCCCGTATTTGTGCAAGAAGACCCACTAACATTTAACGCTGAAGCAGCAGCTATTGAGGCAAAAATTACGCCTCGCACCAAAGCCATTATGACCGTTGACCTTAAAGGTATGCCTGTTGATTACGATGCCATTTGTGAAGTAGCAAAAAAACATGGCTTGCCTATAGTTGCAGATTCTGCCGAATCTTTTGGCGCGAAATACAAAAATGACTTAGTAGGCAATCAAGTAGATATTCACTCTTTTTCAATGTTTGCCAATAAAAACATTACCTGTGGCGAAGGTGGATTTGTAACGACTGATGACGATGCCATTGCTGACATGTGCCGTTGTTTACGTAATCAAGGGCAGTCAGAACGCTACAAACATGTAGAAATTGGCTACAACTATCGGATGACGGATTTAGTTGCAGCTTTTGCCATTGAGCAGTTTAAACGCATTGAATGGGTGATGGAGCAAAAGCAGGCAATCGCAGCGAGGTACAATGAAGGATTTAAGGATGAGCCCTTATTTGAAACGCCTTACATTCCCGATTATGTTGGCAGACACAGTTGGTATATGTACTGTTTGCGTTTGGATAAGCGCATTAATCGGGATAAAATGGCTGCCATTATGAAGGAAAACGGGATTGCTTCAAGGGTCTCTTTTCCACCTATTCCTACACAGCCTATTTATAAAAAACTATATGGGTATAAAGAAGGTGATTTCCCAATTGCTGAAGAAATTTTTCGCTCTTTTATTGACTTACCTAATTTTATTGGCATGACAGAAGCGCAATTTCAAAAAATTATTCGAGTTACTAAAAATGCCGCACAGGAGGCAATGGTAGAAACTGGCGTTTTTGGATAAACTCAAGACAGTCTCTTAATGACTAAATATGATTTTCGTTTTTGAATGTAAGATAAGGTGATTGATTTTTTTTATACGAAAAAATAAAAATACTATGAAGGCGAAAGTAAATATTAAAAGACAACAAGTAGCTACTTTTTTTGAGTTAAAAGAATTAGCAGAATCAGGTTTTAAATCTCTTTTTGCAACAAAAGATTTGAGCCTAAATACAGTTTTATTAGCATTTGAAGCTGAAGATATTGAGAAGACACCCACGCGATTTACACTACAAAAAGGGGAAAATCAGCACATTGTTCTCAAACCAAGCTATTTGAGGTATACTAATCATAGTTGCGACCCAAATGTTTTTTTTGATACGACAAAGATGGAGTTGATAGCACTGCGAAACATAAAAGAGGGAGAAGAGCTAAGATTTTTCTATCCATCAACAGAATGGGACATGGAAGAAGCCTTTGACTGTTTGTGTGGAAGTAGTAATTGTCTTCAAACTATTAAGGGGGCTACACATTTAACTACTACTCATTTGGCACAATACAAACTATCGGATTTTGTAATAGAAAAACATAAAAACATGGTGTAAGGTGCCAAGGACTAATTAATTGTACACAATTTTGTTCTAAAGTATTGACTTCAATCCACCAAAAAAAAATAATCTCCTACAAAATAGGAGATTATTTTATTGATTATCAATGATTTATTGCAAAAAAAACGCCATTCGACTAACTCGCCGCTACCGTCACCAATTTATAGCCTTTGCCATGTACATTGATGATTTTTACGGTTGGATCAGCTTTTAGGTATTTGCGTAATTTGGTGATAAACACATCCATGCTGCGGCCTGTAAAATAGCTGTCTTCACCCCAAATCTGTGTTAGGGCGTGTTCACGGCGAAGCACTTCGTTTTGGGTTTCACACAATAATTTGAGCAAGGCAGATTCTTTGGTGGTCAGCTTGGTTTTTTCGCCACCAATGCTTAGGGTCTGATGGATGGTATGGAAACTATACTGGCCGAGTTGGAAACTATCGGCAGCAGCTTCTTTCCTTCTTTTTTCTGCTTGTTGTATACATCGCCGCATAATGGCATTGATGCGACATTGTAACTCTTCCATGCTAAAGGGCTTCGTTACATAATCATCACCACCAACTTTGAAGCCTTGTACCTTATCTTCTTTCAGTCCTTTAGCTGTTAAAAAGATAATGGGTATTTCCTTGTTTTCGGCTCTGATTTTTTCTGCTAAAGCAAAACCATCCATTCTAGGCAACATCACATCTAAGATGCACATGTCAAAGTAATCATTTTTTTGAAAAGTATAATAACCTTCAATGCCATCTTTGCAAAGGGTCGCTTTATAACCCTTAAAATGTAGGTACTCTTGTAAAATGTCTCCTAAATTGGGATCATCCTCTACTAATAGGATACTTATATTCTCATTTTCCATAGGGCTGTCAGATTTAAAACGCTTATTTTGTATAACGGACTTTCTAATTTGTTTATTTGTACTTTATTTTTTACTAAAAGGTTTCAATTTTGGGATAAACTTGCAGATTTTTGGGTGTAAACGATGTTATTGTGTGTTCTGTTGAAAGTTTGCAAAGTTATAAGGTTTTTGATTATTAAGTACCTAGACATAAGATATGAGACATAAGACTTGAGATAATTAACTCAATATTAAGAGTTTACAATAAGTCCAAATGTCGTTTAATTTTGTCCAACTACTTAGGTTATTATTTTTCACTAATCACTAGTTAGGCAATAAAAATTCAAAGGTACTGCCTTTATTTAACTTACTTTTTGCCCAAATATTGCCTCCATGTGCCTCTATCATCAACTTTACATAGCTTAGCCCCAGCCCAAATCCTTTAACATTATGTACATTACCGGTTGGTCTGCGATAAAATTTGTCAAAGGCTTTTTTTAGGGTTTCTTTAGACATACCAATACCATTGTCTTCGATTGAGACTTGTAAACCGCTTTTAGTGTTGCATGTAAATACCGTAATTTCAGGTTTTTCCTTAGAATATTTAATGGCATTGTCTAATAAATTATATATAACATTGGTTAAATGTAATTTGTCACCTTGCACATTGGCATTTGTAGCCGATAAATCAAAACAGATGGTACCTTTCTTTTTGTCGATTTGCAAACTACTTTTTTGAATGGCTTCCTCTATTAATTTGTGAATATCAACAGTTTCTATGTTTAGCTTTAAACTACCTTTTTCCAAACGAGCAAAGTGCAATACCTTTTCTACATGGCATTGCAAGCGACTATTTTCATCGCTAATAATACTTGCATAGCGATTAATTCGACTTTCTGTTTTGGGCAAGTTTTTATCTACCAACATCTCACAAGCCAATTTAATGGTCGAAATAGGGGTTTTTAGCTCATGAGTCATATTATTGATAAAATCGGTTTTCATCTCCGACAATTTCTTTTGCCGAATAATAGTATACAAAGTATAGGCAAAGGTAATGATAATAAATAGATTAAATATTAGCGAGGTAAACAATGTCACCCATGAAGAACTCCAAATATAGCTCTCTTGTTTAGGAAAATACAATAATAATTCTCCGGGGTGGGTAAAAACAGCGTTCTTGTAGACTTTTTGCTTAAAAGGTGTTTCTAATAATTCTTTTTCAGAAATATTATTGGAATGATAAACAGGATAGCCATTTTTCGATACCAAACAATATTCATGAGGGGTTTGAATCCCTGCATCCAACAAGCTAGTTGATAAAATAGAGTCCAAAACTGTTGAATCTATACGCTCTTTCAAAGGTTTATCAATAAATGCCAATTCCACAGACATATTCAACATATCATCAAAATAGGCTTTCATGCTCTCTTCAATCAATGTTTCTTTGCCTATTAATTTAACGGAAGCCGTTTGATTTTCGCTGCTTATACCTGTAGTATCTATTAGTTTTTGTAAAAAAGAAGAATGGAAAGGCTGCCTTGCAACAGCAGGTACTTCGGGCTGTAAAGGTCTTTTGTAGCTAACATTCAATTCATGGCCAGCTTTGTAGTATCTAATTTTAGTATTGACCTCATTAATGCTTGTCACTGTTTGCCCGTCAATAGCAGTGATGATGTAATCTTTTCGCAAACCAGCCTTATAAGCAGGGCTATCTTTAATAACTTCTAAAATGAGGATGCCGCTATCGCCTTCATTATTGTCTAATTGTGCAATGCTGAATCCCCAAAAAGGGCGGTTTATATTTTTGCTATCATTCAATAAATCGTCAATATACTCAGGGATACGATATTTAGTACGCTCATCTTCTAGGGCTTCTAGGTTGTAGAAAGACTCAATCTTCCCTTTTAATTTTAAAAAAGTTTGATATTGTTTTCCTTTTCTTGTATAATCAATAGAAACGGTTTCATCAATTCGATAATTACACATAATTTCTTGTAGGGAAATGACATTTTCAATAGGTTCATTATTGACTGCTTTAATATAATCACCAGCCCGTAAGCCTGCTAATTGCGCTGCGCCTCTAGGAATACATTTATCAATTAATACGCCATTAAAAGGATTTTGTTTTTCATCACCTTCTAAAATTCGCCCCTCATAGTCGCTGCAAAAAATTCCTAAAAATGGCTTTTCTGATAGTTTCGGACATTCCTCCTCTGTATAAATTTTAAAAAAAGTTGCTTTTCGATACAATGTATTTCCGCGCCTAACTAAAAGACGAATACTATCATTTCTTAGTTTGGCTTTTTCCAAATAGTTGCGAACATCCCAATGAGAGTGTAGTGTGTTATTGTTGATGCTCAATAAAATATCATTGGCTTGTAATCCAATTTTTGCGCCATGACTTTTGTTGAGTACTTTTTTGATCAATACCCCACTATCCAGTTTGGTTTCATGTGCCGATGCCATCAATACACCTAAAGAAGCATGAGGATGATTCAATTGTTTTTTCTCTTTAGACAAAAGAAGTACATTTTTAGCCTCTAGTGAGTCCCTAGCAATCAGTTGAATCCGTTTATAGTCTATCGTGCGTTTTCCCAATAAAGAAGCCGTTTCCTGTTGTTCTATCTTTTTACTCACGCGCTGTAAAACTTCATTAACCGTCTGAGCAAAGTTTGCCTCTTTTACCGCAATAGAGTCTCTAATAAAGATGTATTGCAGTACAATCAAACTTGACAGGGCAATGGCCATCAAAACAGTAATCAGCTTTATGTGTTTGTCTTTCATGTTAGAAATTAGATATTAGCTATTTGGACTTTTAGCTTTTTAGCTTTTTAGCTTTTTGGCTTTTTGGACTTTTAGCTTTTTAGACTTTTGGCTTTTTGGAAAAAGTCATTCATAATTCGTAATTAAATCTCTATAGTGAATTTACCAAAAAAACATATCATTGTTTTCCTTTTAACCTTTTTTAACAGAAATTAACGCTCTTTTAACGCTAAGATTATAATAGATGCGTTAATTTTGTAGGGCTAAGAAACAAAATCAAGACAGCCTCTAAAACATCATCACAAAAATAAACACTATGTATAGAAAAAATCAACAAAATCTCGTTTTTGTGCTTACTTTAATTGTTGGTTTGCTGATTAGCACTAGCGGATTTGCTCAACAAAAAGAAGGAGAAACTGCCCGTATTAAAATTATGAAGGAGCAAGATGGTAAAATGATTACCATAGATACAACAATTACATTGACTGGTGATAATGAGGTCGAAGAATTGCTTAAGCAGATGGGTGTCAAGGATTTAGATTTGCCAGAAATGGGAAATGTTCATAAAGAAATGGAAACAGAGGTAGATGAAGATGGTAAAACGGTGATGAAGAAAAAAATCATCATTAAACAAAAAATGGATGACCAAAATGTTGAAGAAGATAAGCCGTTTTTAGGGGTTATTTTGGTAGAAAAAAAGAAAAATGCGAACGGTGAGGAGGAGAAAAATGTAAGTAATAACATTGAAAAGGGCATCAAGATTCAAGATGTTGTGCCTGAAAGTGCGGCGGCACAAGCAGGCTTAAAAAGCGGCGATGTGATTACGGCTATTAATGGTAAAATGGTGATGACAGAGGAAGAATTAGTAGCTTATATTGGTACGCAAAAAGTTGGTAATAAAGTAACCATTACTTACGAAAGGGACGGAAAAATGCAAATTGCTGATGCTACCTTAACCGCCTACAAAGGCATGGATATGGAGGATGTAAACATCTTAGATTGGTATGAAAAGGGTAGTGATGAAGGCAAAGATGTGGAAACCATTATCATTAAAAAGAAAAAAGACAATGGCATTTCATTGGGCATTTGGGTAGAGGAAGATAAAGACCGTAAAGGGATTATTGTAGCTAACGTTTTTGAGGGTAGTGCAGCAGCACAAGCAGGCATTAAAGAAGGCGATGTCATCACCAAATTAGACGATACAGAAGTCAATAGCCTTGAGGACATCAAAGCTGTTTTAGGGGCAAAAAAGGATGGGGACGCATTGCGTATTACTTATGAAAGAGATGGAAAAACAGCTATAGGCAATACGACCCTTAAAGCAGATTTACCCAAAAATACGGATGCAGGAGAGACAGGAATTTCTAAGTGGGGGCGTATTGATATGGGCAAATTTAGCAAAGAGTTGGAAGGTGTTGGCAAAGATATTTCTAAATTATTAAAAAAGCTTGGGGAAAGTGTAGAAAATGCCGAGAAGAAATCTCAGCGCATTATCATCAAGGACAAAGATGGCACCATTATTGAAAAAGAAGTAGAGAAGGATGTGGATGAAATAATTATTGAGGGGGATAGTGACAATTTAAACATTACCGAAGTCGAAACAGTGACTGATGAAAATGGTAAACAAAAGCGACTAAAAGTAAAGGTTGTGGTGCAGGATGTGGCAGAAAAAGAAATGTCTTTACTAGAAAATGAAAGCATTGCCAAAACCACTGTTGACAAAAAATTAGCGGTTGAGCGATTATCGTTTTTCCCTAATCCGAGCAAAGGCGTTTTTGAGCTAAGTTTCACACTTCCTGAAAGTGGTACAATGACAGTCAGAATTGTGGATGCAGCAGGAAAAGAAGTTTTTAAAGAAACAAAGCTACTTTTCTCAGGTCAATACAACAAACAATTGGATATTTCCAATAATACCAAAGGCATTTATTTTGTCCAAATTATTCAAAACAACAAGGTATTAAATAAAAAAATAGTTGTTCAATAAAAAGAAATAGTAATAACAATATAGTGAACATTTAACTATGTTCATGCTTGCTTTTTTTGGTTGAGAGCCAGTTAGCGTTTGCTGACTGGTTTTTTTATTTGTATCAAGGGGTTAAAGAAACTAAAACTTGTAACATGCTGTTTTAATAATGCGGAAATAATCAATTGAACCATAAAATCAAATACCTAGATTCGTAAATTTGATAAAAAATGTATTATATATTGTGAAATTTAAGAAGTGTCCGAACTAATTTTTGGGAACTAATTTCTCAAAGCTAAATATATAAAAGTAAATTTTTAATTATGTGATTAAAAAAAATAAACAATGTCTTTGCAAAAAATAATCCATACCATTGCCCCTAGAAAACTTTTTTTAATAGACAGTTTAGGCGCGCTTGTATCTGCCCTTATGTTGGGAGTTGTTTTGGTAAAATTGGAACCTATTTTTGGTGTACCAAGCAAAACGCTCTACTTTTTAGCTGCTATCGCTTGCGTTTTTTCAATATACTCCTTTCTCGGCTTTTTAGGCATTACCAAAAAATGGCGACCCTATATGACCATCATTGCTACTGCCAACCTATTGTACTGTTGCCTCACAATTGGTATGGTCAGTTATTTACACGAGCAGGTCTCTATTTTAGGGTATCTATATTTTATCGGTGAAATTCTTATTATAAGCATTTTAGCGTTTATTGAGCTAAAAGTTGCTGCTCGTCCTTCCGATTGATGGTGGAATTTTGAGGTGTTGAATTAAGTTGAAGTTGGGAAGTTTACAAAGTTAAAAGGTTTTAAAGTTTTTTTTTAATAAGATTTAAAGCAATGTCTATTGCCTTTATAATTGATAGGCAAAAACTTTCTTTCAATTATTTGGGATGAGGCTGGAGATAAGATCAACACTTTTAATATACCAAATTTAATAGGACAGTTTATAAGAGGAGCCTCTAACACTCGTAAAGTAGGTAGTCTTGAAAATGACACTACAGCTTTACCTCGAATGAGACAGTTTAAAGGAACTGCCATAAGTACTAGTGGCGGATATAATAATTCTCCATCAGGTAATACAAATTCTTATGTATCTAATCCTTGTTTTGATCCTTCAAGTACACATTCTCACACAGTTATCATCACTGATGGTGGCGATCCTGAAACACGACCCAAAAACTACGGTGTAAATTATATCATAAAAATAAAGTAAAATCCTATCCACGAATCCACGAATCCACGAATCCACGAATCCACGAATCCACGAATCCAC